>CAYVYD010000005.1:0-27760 GCA_964454415.1 uncultured Hyphomicrobiaceae bacterium
CAAGGACATCATCCTGGCGATCATCGGCGAGATCGGCACCGCCGGCGGCACCGGCCACGTCATCGAATATGCGGGCAGCGCCATCGATGCGCTCTCCATGGAAGGGCGCATGACGATCTGCAACATGTCGATCGAGGCCGGCGCCATCGCCGGTCTGGTGGCGCCCGACGAGACCACATTCGCCTATCTCGAGGGCCGCCCCCGCGCGCCCAAGGGCAAGGCCTGGGAGGAGGCGCTCGCCCATTGGCGGACCCTGCGCACCGACGACGACGCCCGGTTCGAGACCGAGGTGGTGCTGGATGCGGGCAACCTGCCGCCGCTGGTCACCTGGGGCACGAGCCCCGAGGAGGTGGTCTCGGTCACCGGCCGCGTCCCCGATCCGGCCGAGATCGCCGACGAGGCCCACCGCGCCGCGGTGATGCGCGCGCTCGACTATATGGGGCTGAAGCCAGGCACGCCGATCACCGACATCCGCCTCGACCGCGTCTTCATCGGCTCCTGCACCAACGGCCGCATCGAGGATCTGCGCGAGGTGGCGAAGGTGGTCAACGGCTCGCGCGTCTGCGACGGCGTCAAGGCGATGATCGTTCCGGGCTCGGGACTGGTGAAGGCACAGGCCGAGGCCGAGGGGCTGGACAAGATCTTCATCGAGGCGGGCTTCGACTGGCGCGAGCCCGGCTGTTCCATGTGCCTCGGCATGAACCCCGATCAGCTCTTGCCCAAGGAGCGCTGCGCCTCGACCTCGAACCGCAATTTCGAGGGCCGCCAGGGCCGCCAGGGGCGGACGCATTTGGTCTCGCCGCAAATGGCCGCCGCCGCGGCGATCGCCGGCCGCTTCGTCGACATCCGCGAGGTGAATTGACGCCGGGGCCTTCCCTGGGGCCCGCGTTTGTGGTTTAACTCAACCCATGGCCCACGACCTTCACGTGATCGCGATTCGCACGATTACGGGCCCGGCCGCCTGAGGGCGCCGGGAACACCGCTGTTCGTTCGACTCCATTTCTCGTGAAGGGATCCATCCCATGTCCGCCGTCCAGGACGCCGGCGACCCCGTCGGCCGAGCCGCCCGCGCGTTAGCGCCCGCGCCCAGCCTCTACAAGGTCTGTTTCTTCCTAACCGCCGATGCCCGCACCGGCATGTTGCCGCGGATTCTCGCCCCCATCGCCAAGCTGGGCGCGGTGCCCGAGCGCGTCCACGCCAGCACCGAGGACGGCGACGGGCAGGAGATGTCGGTCGACCTGCGGGTCGCCAATCTCTCCGAGCGCGAAGCCTTTCTGCTCGACAAGACGCTGCGCGTCATCGTCGGCGTGCGATCGCTGCTGGTGATCCGCGACGAAATGGACTGAAGCCGGCGCGCGCGCTACCAGCTCCGCTTCGCCGGCGCCCTGCCCGCCCGGTAGTCGGCGATTGCCCGATCCAGCACCGCGTATTCGCGGCAGCCGGTGCCGCAGCGCGCCTCGATCTGGGCGAGCTCTCCCTTGGCCGCGGCCAGGTCGCCCTTCTCGAGATAGCCCTCGCCTAGATATTCGCGCGCCAGCGCGTAGTCGGGGTCGATCTCCAGGGCCCTGTGGTAATACTTGATGCCGGTCTCCAGATCGCCGAGCTTGCGGGTGGAAAAGCCGATATAGTTCAAAACCTTGGGGTCGTCGCACGCCTCGATTGCCCAGAGCAGCTCAAGCGCCTCGGCGTAGTGCTCGGCGCGGATCAGCGAGACCGCCTCGGCGAAGAGCTCGCCGTCGTCGAGCTTCATGCTGCCCTGTTGCACGCAACCGCGCCCGCACGCCCACACATAGCCCGACCGGCAGTGCATCGCGCACTCCTTGCAGCGCTGGCTGTAATACTGACCCGGCGGGCAGCTCGGCGTGGCGCTCTGGGCCGTACCGCCGCCGCCCCCCATCGCTTGGACCCCCGGCGCCGCAGCCACGCAAAATACAATGGCGAGCGCGGCGAAGATCGCCTTGCCCGCGCGCCCCTCCGCAGCCCCGTTCGAATGCCTCGCCATGGCTGGTCTCCTCATCAGTGCATTGGCGGCCGCCTCCCGCGCCCGTCCTTCGCATCGGCGATCATACGCGTCTATTGCCTAATGCGCGACAGGACGCGGTCAAATCCGCGTGCAAGGAGGGGTGCGGGAAACGCCGTGACCGCATTGCCGCAGACGGTCCGGCATAATAAAGTAGCGCCCGGCAAGGAAGAGGAGCGACGGGATGCGTCTGGGTTGGTTGGGGATGATCGCGCTAGCCTGCGCGCTCGCGTGGTTTGGCTGGACGCCGCAGGCCGCGGCCCAGTCGGGCCTCGACATTTCGCTCGAGGACTACATGAAGGAAGTGGGCTCGCGCGCCAAGCTGATTCCCAAGGGCCAGCTCGTGATCGACGGCGCGCGCAAATTTTGCGGCGCGCGGCCGACCGTCATGGACCCGAAATTCGACAGTTGGGGCGGCGCCTATCCGGGCTTCGTGATCCTCAATCCCGACCGCCTCAAGGGCCTGCCGACGGCGGTGAAATTCTACGTCTACGCGCATGAATGCGGCCATCAATTCGTCGGCCGCGACGAGGAGGCGGCCGATTGCTTCGCCGTCAAGCGCGGCCGCCGCCGCGGCTGGCTCGACGCCACCGGCATGGCGCAGATCTGCGCCTTCATCTCGAAGCTGAAGGGCGACGGCGAGCACGACGCGGGCACCGTGCGGTGCGAAAAGATGCGGGCCTGCTACAACGCGGTCACGCCGCGCTCGGCCAGCACCGCCGACTGACCGGTTGAGACGAAACGCAAGGGTGACGTCATCGGCGCGCGCGGTCGCGCCTTGGGGCGGAGAGGCGCAGTAGAGACGCGATGCGACGGGGGATGGCCATCGCCGCAGCACTGACCGCCGCCGCGGTGCTTCTCCCGGGCACCCTCGGCCGCCAGGCGATGGGCGCGCCGCAGCAGCAGACGCTGATCGCGCCGGGCAAGCTGCTGGTCGCCGGCCGGGCCATGCAATGCGGCCGCACGCCCACCCTGATGGACCATTCCTTTTGGGATTACGGCGGCGCCAGCGAAGGGCTGATCATCCTCAACCCGAACAAGCTCGCCACCCTGCCCGTCGCCGTCAGGCTCTACGTCTACGCCCATGAATGCGGCCATCAGCTCTACGGGCGCAGCGAGCCCCGCGCCGATTGCTACGCGGTCAAGCGCGGCCGCAAGGAGGGCTGGCTCGACCGCCGGGGGCTGATGCAGATCTGCGATTTCCTGCAGGATCACCCGGGCGACTACATCCATCCCCCCGGTCCCGACCGTTGCAAGAAGATGGTCAAGTGCTACAACCAGGACTCGCCGCCCCAGGCGGCCACCGGCGCCAGCGGCTGAGCGAGGCCGAAGGGCGCGGGACCCTGATGAGGTGACCATGGAAAAGTTCACGACGCTCACGGGCGTGGCGGCGCCGCTGCCGATGATCAACGTCGACACCGACATGATCATTCCCAAGCAATTCCTGAAGACGATCAAGCGGACCGGTTTGGGGATCAGCCTGTTCTTCGAGCTGCGCTACGACGATTCGGGCGCCGAGATCGCCGACTTCGTGCTCAACCGCCCCGCCTACCGCGAGGCAAGGATCCTGATCACGGGCGAGAATTTCGGCTGCGGGTCGAGCCGCGAGCACGCCCCCTGGGCGCTGCACGATTTCGGCATCCGCTGCCTGATCGCGCCCTCCTTCGCCGACATCTTCCACAACAACTGCTTCATGAACGGCATGCTGCCGATCGAGCTCGCCCAGAATATCGTCGACGAGCTGATGGCCGACGCCCAACAGGGCGCCAACGCCACCTTCACCATCGACCTGCCGAACCAGACGATCCACCGTCCGGGCGGCGAAACGATCGCCTTCGACCTCGATCCCTTCCGCAAGGACTGCCTGGTGAACGGCCTCGACGAGATCGCGCTGACCTTGAACAAGGAAGACGCCATCGCCGCCTTCGAGGAGAAGGCGAAGGCTGCCCGGTCCTGGCTCTGAGCGCGGCGCAACGGGAGGACGCCCATGGACATCATCAAGCTGTGCGCCGTCGCGCTCGCCTTCGTCATCGTCGTGGGCGGCGGCGGGCTGATCTACGTGCGTTCCAAGGAAGGCTGGGGGCCCTTCACGATGCAGGCCTTCGGCCTGGTGCTGCTGATCCCCACCATTCTGGTGCTGGCGGTGACGGGCGCGCTCTCCAACGAGGTGATGGCGACGCTGCTGGGCGGCGTCGCGGGTTACATTTTCGGGCGCGGCGGCGGACGCGGCGGCGGCCCGGCGGGCGGCGACTGACGGGCCGCCTGGTTCCGGACCGGACCACGCCACCACGACCGAAATCCCGACAAGCCTGAGGACCCGCACGCCCATGGCCACCTTCGATCTCCTGCTGCTTCCCGGCGACGGCATCGGGCCCGAGGTCATGGCCGAGGTCGAGCGCGTCGTCGCCTGGCTCGGCGAGAACGGCGTCTGCGACATCGCCACCGAGACCGACCTGGTGGGGGGCTGCGCCTACGACGCCCATGGCGAGGCGATTTCGGATGCGACACTCGACAAGGCGCTGCGCGCCGACGCGGTGATGCTGGGTGCGGTGGGCGGCCCCAAATGGGACGGCGTCGCCTACGACAAGCGTCCCGAGGCGGGCCTGCTGCGGCTGCGCAAGGACCTGGACTTGTTCGCCAATCTGCGCCCCGCCATCTGCTATCCGGCGCTCGCAGAGGCCTCCTCGCTCAAGCGCGAGCTCGTCGAGGGCCTCGACATCATGATCGTGCGCGAGCTCACTGGCGGCGTCTATTTCGGCGAGCCCAAGGGCATCACCGAGCTCGCCGGCGGCAACAAGCGCGCCGTCGACACCCAGGTCTACGAGACGGGCGAGATCGAGCGCATCGCCCGCGTCGCCTTCGACCTGGCGCAGAAGCGCCGCAACTTGGTGCACTCGGCCGACAAGCGCAACGTGATGGTCACCGGGGTGCTGTGGCACGAGGTGGTGAGCCGGGTTCACATGCAAGAGTTCGCCGACGTAGAGCTGCACCACATTCTCGCCGACAACTGCGCCATGCAACTGGTGCGCGCGCCCAAGCAGTTCGACGTGATCGTCACCGACAATCTGTTCGGCGACATGCTGAGCGACCAGGCGGCGATGCTGACGGGATCGCTGGGCATGTTGCCCTCGGCCTCGCTCGGCCCGCGGGACGACGCGGGCCGCAGGCGCGCCATGTACGAGCCGGTGCACGGCTCCGCTCCCGACATCGCCGACCGCGGCGTCGCCAATCCGATCGCCACAATCGCCAGCTTCGCCATGGCGCTGCGCTATTCCTTCGACCAGGGCGGTGCCGCCGACCGGCTCGAGGCGGCGGTCGCGGCCGCGTTGGACGAGGGCCTGCGCACAGCCGACATCATGCAGAAGGGCATGCGCGAGGTCTCGACAAAAGAGATGGGCGCGGCCATCGTGCGGCAGATGGAATCTCTCTGAAAGCCAAAACGAGGAGGCACCGATGGTCGCGCTGCACCCCCAACTCCTGGCCCTCGGCCGCATCCTGCTCGCATTCATCTTCGTCATGGCGGGCTTCAACAAGATCGTGGCCTACGCGGGCACCCAGCAATATATGGAGCAGGCGGGCCTGCCGGGCTTGCTTTTGCCGCTGGTGATCCTGGTCGAGCTCGGCGGCGGCCTGGCCTTGGTGGCGGGTTTCATGACGCGCTGGGCGGCGCTGGCGCTCGCGTTCTTCACCCTGCTCACCGCGTTCATCTTCCACTTCGACTTCGCCGACCAGGCGCAATCGATTCAATTCATGAAGAACCTGGCGATCGCCGGCGGCCTGATCGCGCTTTCCGTCGCCGGCCCCGGCGCCTTCGCGCTTGACAAGAGATGAGCGGCCGGGGCTTGGGATGAGGCGCTAGTGGACGCCGGCCTTCCTCTGCTCGGCCTCGAGCCGGCCGGTGAGGGAGAGGCCGAACATGCGCCAGGCCGAAAGCGCCGCCCAAAGGGGATGGTCGAAGACGACGGGCCGGTTGCGCTCGATCAGATAGTGGACGCTCCAATCGCAGGCATAGTTGATGGCGATCGCCGGCAGCAGAACCCACCACGTCCCCGTGGCGGCCGCCAGCACCAAGCTCGAGAGGATGAGCGTCATGCCGAAATAATGAACCAGGCGGGTCGCGAGCCGGGTGTGCGCCCGTAGATACTCGTGCCAAAATTCGTTATAGGTGAACGGGGTCCCCGTCATCGCGCCTCCGCTTGCCATGTCGGAAACTTCATCCTATGTCCCACGCCACGCCGCGGTCGTTGCGTCCGCTATCTCGGGATGAAGGACTTAGGCTGGATCCGCCAGAACTGAGCGAGATGCCATGGGATATCGCATAGCTGTTGTTGGTGCCACCGGAAATGTCGGCCGCGAGATGCTGACGATTCTGGCCGAGCGCCAATTTCCCGCCGACGAGGTCTTCGCCATCGCCTCCAGCCGCTCGATCGGCACGGAGGTCTCCTATGGCGAGAAAATCCTCAAATGCCGGGACCTGGAGCACTTCGATTTCGCCAAATGCGATTTCGTCCTGATGTCGGCTGGCGGCGACATCGCCAAGGCCTGGGCGCCCAAGATCGGCCGCGCCGGCGCGCTGGTGATCGACAACTCCTCGGCCTGGCGCTACGACGCCGACGTGCCCCTGGTGGTGCCCGAGGTCAACGCCGAGGCCGTCGACGGCTTCGCCAAGAAGAACATCATCGCCAATCCCAACTGCTCGACCGCCCAGCTCGTGGTCGCCCTCAAGCCGCTGCACGACATGGCGAAGATCAAGCGCGTGGTGGTCTCGACCTATCAGTCGGTGTCGGGCGCCGGCAAGGAGGCGATGGAGGAGCTGTGGACGCAGACCCGCGGCATCTTCGTCACCGATCCGCCGGAGCCGGAGAAGTTCACCAAGCAGATCGCCTTCAATGTCATCCCCCATATCGACAAGTTCATGGAGGACGGCTCGACGCGGGAAGAGTGGAAGATGGTGGCCGAGACCAAGAAGATCCTCGACCCCAAGATCAAGCTCACCGCCACCTGCGTGCGGGTGCCGGTGTTCGTCGGCCACTCCGAGGCGGTCAACATCGAGTTCGCCAAGCCGATCACGGCGGAGGAGGCGCGCGAGAGCCTGCGCGAGGCGCCGGGCCTGCTGGTCGTCGACAAGCACGAGGACGGCGGCTACGTGACGCCGGTCGAATGCGTCGGCGACTACGCCACCTATGTCTCGCGCATCCGCGAGGATTCGACCGTGGAGAACGGCCTAAGCCTGTGGGTGGTCTCCGACAATCTGCGGAAGGGCGCGGCGCTCAACACCGTGCAGATCGCCGAGACCGTCATCAACCGCAAATTGCTGGGCAAGGCAGCCTGAGGCGCGGATTTCCCTAGGCCCAGATCGCGATCCGCAGACCCTTGGGATCGCGCGCGGGCGCGGCCGGATAGGGTTGCGCCCGGCCCTCCAGAATACGCAAGGCGATCAGCGCGTTGGCGCAGGCGTCGATGAGATCGTCGGCGGCGACGCCGGCCTCGCGCGGCCGGGCGAAAATCTCCGCATCGAAACCGTGGGCCTCGAGCAGCGCCCGTCGCTCGGCGAGCCCCGGCGGGTGCGCGCGGCTATTGACCTTCTTAGGCAGTTCCATCGCCCGCCCGCCATTGAGCCGCCAGAAGGCGAGCTCGGGATGGACCTCGAACACGCGGGCCTCCAGCTCGGGTGTCATCAGGCAATCGATCTCGCGGATCTTGGGGAACAGGTTGAAGCACTGCTTGGAGACCTTGCGCGGCGGATCCGAGCGGTCAAGCGCGATCCGGCAGGCTTCGGCGTAGTCGTCCGCCATCACCGCGTCGCGAGCCGGCACCGAGAACACCGAGGATTGCCGCGCGCCGAGCAGCGGCCGCACCGCGCGTTCCGGCCCGCGCCCGCCCGGACCAGTGCGCCCGGGCAGGCCGATCGGCATGTCGACGGCGATCACCAGCGGCGCCTCCGGGGCGGCCAGAAGCTCGCCGAAGCGGGCGAATTGCCGCAGCCGCGGCGGCGCCTGGCCATCGGCCTCGAGCATCGCCGCCACCCAGCCCGAGCGGCAGCCGTCGACGCCCGCGACCCAGCGCCGGCGGCCGTCATCGGCCTTCCCTTCAGCCAATGAAGGCCTCGAGTTGCAGGGGCTGCGGATTGGCCCAGGAATCGGGCGAAGCGGTGAGCTGCAGCTCGTCCGCCTCGCCGCTCGCATCGAGCGCCGCTTCGACCCCGGCGCACGCCATGGCGAGCGCCCAGCGGTCGTCGTCGTCATGCAGCAGATGAGCGAGGAATAGCCCGGCGATCAGGTCGCCGGTGCCGTGGGGGGCGTGCGGACGCCGGTTTACCCGGGCGAGCCGGCTCTCCTTGCCGCTGACCAGCAGATTGCCGAGCGTCCCGCCACCGTCCAGCGGCGTCGAGGTCGCGAGCACGCGGGCGGCGCCGATCTCGCGCGCCGCCGCCGCCGTCTCATTGGCGTCGCGCACCGTGCGGCCCGTGAGCCATTCGAGCTCGAAATGGTTGGGCGTCACAATGTCGGCGCCTGGCATCAGGTCGAGGCGGATCGCCTGCGCCGAGCCCTCCTCCACATAGAGCCCGCGCGGCGCGTCGCCCATCGCCGGATCGCACAGATGCAGCGCCCAGGGCGCCTCGTCGCGCACGCGGTTGACGGCGCCCGCCGCGATGGCCGCGTGCTCGGCGCTCGGCATGTAGCCGGTCAGCACCGCTGCGAGGTCGGCGAGCCAGCCATTGTTGCCGATCGCCTGGATCATGCTGGCGAGCGCGTCGGGCGGCGTCACGTTGCCGGAGAAGGCGGCGTGGCCGGGGTGGCTGGAGAGCTGGATCGTCGGCACCAGCCAAGCCTGATGGCCCAGACGTTCGAGGGCGATCCGCTGCGCGTTTGCCCCCACATAGCCGCGCGTGACCTGCGAAGAGATGATCAGCACGTTCGCCATGGCGCGTTATCGCTCGATTCGCCGGGCCGCGCAGCCTGAATTCGCGCGGCGGTTGCAGGCGTGGTTGGACGACAACTCCCCCGGCCGGTGGTTTGGGTGGATTGTCTCCTGCCGCTCGGATAGGGTCGCGGCCGAGGAACCATAAGCCGTCTGACCGATCGGGCAAGAGGGTGACCCCGTGAGCGACTATAGACCGCGCCGCAGCGCGCTCTACATGCCGGGCTCGAACGCGCGCGCCCTGGAGAAGGCGAGGACGCTCGCCGCCGATTGCCTGCTGCTCGATCTCGAGGACGCGGTCGCCCCCGACGCCAAGCGGGAGGCGCGCGGCCAAGTGGCTCAAGCGGTCAAGGCGGGCGGCTACGGCAAGCGCGAAATCATCGTCCGCGTCAACGGGCTTGCCACCGAGTGGGGCGAAGCGGACCTGGCCGCGGCCGCGGCCCTCCGGCCCGACGCCATCCTCATCCCGAAGGTCGAGGAGGCGGCGGATCTCGCCCGCGCCCGCGCCCGGCTCGAACAGGCGGGCGCCGATCCAGGGATCGCGCTATGGGCGATGATGGAGACCCCGCTCGCCGTGCTGAACGCGCAAGCGATCGCCGCCGCTGGGCCCGGCGAGCGCTATCCCCTCGCCGTCTTCGTCATGGGCACCAACGACCTCGCCAAGGAGACGGGCGCGCGGCTCGTCCCCGGCCGCGAGCCGATGCTCGCCTGGCTCTCGATCTGCGTCGCCGCCGCGCGCGCCTATGGCCTCGACATCATCGACGGGGTCTACAACGATTTCCGCGACGAGGAGGGCCTGCGGCGCGAATGCGCCCAGGGCCGGGCGCTCGGCATGGACGGCAAGACGCTGATCCATCCCGGCCAGATCGGCCCCTGCAACCAGATCTTCTCGCCCGTCGAGGAGGACGTGGCCTGGGCCGGGAAGGTGATCGCCGCCTTCGGCTTGCCGGAAAATAAGGGCAAGGGCGCGATCACGGTTGAGGGCCGCATGGTCGAGCTGCTGCACGCCGAGATGGCCAGGCGCACCGTGGCGATCGCCCGCGCCATCGCCGAGCGGCAACCGGACGCCGAGGGGGCCTGAACGGGCAACGGGTGACATGACCAAGACCAATCCGGGCAACTATTTCGAGGATTTCAGCCTCGGCCAGGTGATCCGCCACGCCACCCCGCGCACGGTGATGGGCGGCGACGTGGCGCTTTACACGGCACTCTTCGGCCCGCGCTTCGCGGTCCAGTCCTCGAGCCCCTTCGCGCAAGCCATCGGCTATCGCCAAGCGCCCATCGACGACCTGCTCACCTTCCACATCGTCTTCGGCAAGACCGTGCCCGATATCTCGCTCAACGCCATCGCCAATCTGGGCTACGCCAATTGCCGGTTCCTCGCCCCCGTCTATCCGGGCGACACGCTGTCGGCCGAATCGGAAGTGATCGGCCTGCGCGAGACCTCCAACCGCAAGTCGGGCGTCGTCTATGTGCGTTCCACCGGCGTCAATCAGGAGGCCAAGCCGGTGCTCGACTACGTGCGCTGGGTGATGGTGAGGAAACGCGACGAGGGGGCGGAAGCGGGCGAGGCGCTGGTGCCGGAGCTGCCCGATCACGTGGCCGTGGACGGGCTCGGCGCCGCGCTCCCCGCCCTCGAGAGCGGGTCTTACGATTTCGCGCTCGCCGGCTCGCCGCATCGCTGGGGGGACTATCAGCCCGGCGAACGGATCGACCATTTGGACGGCGCGACGATCGAGGAGGCCGAGCACCAGATGGCGACGCGGCTCTATCAGAACACCGCCAAGGTCCACTTCAACGCCCACGCCCAGAAGGGGGACCGCTTCGGCCGCCGGCTGATCTATGGCGGCCACGTGATCTCGCTCGCCCGAGCGCTCACCTTCAACGGGCTGGCCAACGCCTTTCACCTGGCGGCAATCAATGGCGGGCGCCACGTCGCGCCCTGCTTCGCCGGCGACACGGTCTATGCCTGGTCGGAAATCCTCGCCAGTGAACCGCTGCCCGGCCACGACGGCTTTGGGGCGCTGCGCCTGCGCACCATCGCCACCAAGGACACGCCCTGCGCCGCCTTCCCCGGCAAGACCGATGAGAAAACCTACGCCGGGGGCGTGCTGCTCGACCTCGATTACTGGGTCGTGATGCCGCGGTGAGAATTGATCGTCTCCCCCATTGCCGCCCGCCAGGACGCGCGCTAAAACGAAGCCCCACTCGACTTTAGTCTCATCCTAAGGAGATGGTGATGGCGGACGCCAAATCCCCGGCCCCCAGGCCGCTCTCCCCGCATTTGCAGATCTACGCGCCGATGCTGACGATGATGATGTCCATCGTCCACCGCATCACCGGCGCGATCCTCTATGTGGGGACGCTGGGGCTCGCCTGGTGGCTGATCGCCGCCGCCACGGGCCCGGGCTATTACGGCTTCGTCCAGGGCGTGTTCGGCTCGGCTCTGGGCAAGCTCGTCCTCGTCGCCTACAGCTGGGCGTTGATTCACCATATGCTGGGCGGCCTGCGCCATCTCGTCTGGGACACCATCCACGGCTTCGAGCTGCCGACCGTCGAGCTGATGGCGCGCCTCAACCTGGCGGGCTCGCTGGTGGCGACGGCGCTGCTGTGGGGCTACTTGCTGATCGCGGGGGGTGCCTGAGCCATGGACATGCGCACGCCCTTGGCCCGCGTCCGCGGGCTGGGTTCGGCCAAGGAAGGGACAGACCATTTCTGGCGCCAGCGCCTGACGGCGGTCGCCAACCTGCCGCTCATGCTGTTTCTGCTCTATTCGCTCGTCGCCTTTGCGGGCGCCGACCACGCCGCCGTGGCGGCCTATTTGGGCTCGCCGCCCGTCGCCATGGCGATGCTGCTCGCGGTGCTCTCGGCCGTGATCCACATGCGGCTCGGCATGCAGGTGATCATCGAGGACTACATCCATGGCGAGGCCCTGAAGATCACCTGCCTGATGCTCAACACCTTCACCGCCGCCGCGGCGGGCCTGGCCAGCGTCTTCGCCATCCTCAAGCTCGGTTTCGGAGCCTGACCCATGGCGCGATCCCCCAAATCACCCAACGCCAAGCCGAGGGGACGGGCGGCCAAGGCGCCCGCCCACAACGGCAAGGCCTATCCGCTCCACCGCCACGCCTATGACGTGGTCGTGGTGGGGGCCGGCGGCTCCGGCCTGCGCGCGACCCTGGGCTGCGCCGAGGCGGGCCTCAAGACCGCCTGCGTCACCAAGGTGTTCCCCACCCGCAGCCACACCGTCGCCGCCCAGGGCGGCATCGCCGCCGCGCTCGGCAATATGGGCCCCGACGACTGGCGCTGGCACATGTTCGACACCGTCAAGGGATCGGACTGGCTGGGCGACCAGGACGCCATCGAATATCTCTGCCGCCACGCGCCCAAGGCGGTCTACGAGCTCGAGCATTACGGCGTCCCCTTCTCGCGCACCGAGGACGGCCGGATCTACCAGCGCCCGTTCGGCGGCATGACCACCGACTTCGGCGAGGGCCCGCCCGCCCAGCGCACCTGCGCGGCGGCAGACCGCACCGGCCACGCCATGCTGCACACCCTCTACGGCCAGTCGCTGCGGCACTCGGCCGAGTTCTTCGTCGAATATTTCGCCATCGACCTGATCATGGATTCCGACGGCGCCTGCCGCGGCGTGGTCGCGCTCTGCCTCGACGAGGGCACGCTGCACGTCTTCCAGGCGCACAGGGTGATCCTGGCGACCGGCGGCTACGGGCGGACCTATTTCTCCTGCACCTCGGCCCACACCTGCACCGGCGACGGCAACGCCATGGCGCTGCGCGCGGGGCTGCCGCTGCAGGACATGGAGTTTGTCCAGTTCCACCCCACCGGCATCTACGGCGCCGGCATGCTGATCACCGAGGGCGCGCGCGGCGAGGGCGGCTACCTCACCAATTCCGAAGGCGAGCGCTTCATGGAGCGCTACGCACCGCACGCCAAGGATTTGGCTTCCCGCGACGTGGTCTCGCGCTCCATGACCGTCGAGATCCGCGAGGGCCGCGGCGTCGGTCCGTTGAAGGACCACATCTATCTGCACCTCGACCATCTCGACCCCGCGGTTCTGGCCGAGCGGCTGCCGGGAATCTCCGAATCGGCGAAGATCTTCGCCGGCGTCGACCTGACCCGCGAACCGATCCCGGTGATCCCCACCGCGCACTACAACATGGGCGGCATCCCCACCGACTTTCACGCCCAGGTCGTCTCGCCCAAGGGCCGCGATCCGGACGCCGTCGTGCCGGGCCTGCTCGCCATCGGCGAGGCGGCGAGCGTCTCCGTCCACGGCGCCAACCGCTTGGGCTCCAACTCGCTGATCGACCTCGTCGTCTTCGGCCGCGCCGCGGGCCTCAAATGCGCCGAGACGTTGGAGCCGGATGCCGCCCACGCCGATCTCGCCGGGGACGCCTGTGATCTCGCGCTCACGCGCCTCGACCGCTTCCGCCACGCCAAGGGCTCGACCCCTACCGCCGAGCTGCGGCTGGCCATGCAGCGCGCCATGCAGTCGAACTGCGCCGTCTTCCGCACCGGCGAGGTGCTGGCCGAGGGCAAGAAGGCGATCGAGGAGATCTGGGCGGCGGGCGACGACATCAAGGTGACCGACCGCTCGCTGATTTGGAACACCGATCTCGTCGAGACGCTGGAATACGACAATTTGATCGCCCAGGCCGCCGTCACCATGACCGGCGCGCTCGAGCGCCAGGAAAGCCGCGGCGCCCATGCCCGCGAGGACTATCCCGAGCGCGACGACAAGACTTGGATGAAGCACACGCTGGCCTATGCCGACGACGCCAAGCGCAAGGTCAAGATAGCCTACCGGCCGGTGCACACCCACACGCTCACCGACGACATCGCCTACATCAAGCCCAAGGCGCGGGTGTATTGACGATGAACTCTCACCAGGCCCCTCATGCCGAGGAGGCGCGTCGGCACCGTCCCGGAGCATGTGGTCTCATCCCTCGAGACGCGGCGATGCCGCTCCTCAGGATGAGAAGCTCAGGGAAAAGATCGAGGTCACCATGGTCCAGCTGACGCTGCCGAAGAATTCGAAGATCGGGACGGGCAAGACCTGGAACGCTCCCCAGGGCACCGGCAATTGGCGCGAGTTCCGCGTCTACCGCTGGAACCCCGACGACGGCGAGAACCCGCGGCTGGACACCTATCACCTCGACCTCGACCAATGCGGGCCGATGGTCCTCGACGCCCTCATCAAGATCAAGAACGAGATCGATCCCACGCTCACCTTCCGCCGCTCCTGCCGCGAGGGCGTCTGCGGCTCCTGCGCCATGAACATCGGCGGCACCAACACGCTCGCCTGCACCCGCGGCATGGACGAGATCAGGGGCGCGATCGCGATCTACCCGCTGCCCCACATGGAGGTGGTCAAGGACCTGGTCCCCGACCTCACCAACTTCTATGCCCAACTGCGCTCCATCGAGCCCTGGCTGCAGACCGAGACCACCACGCCGCAGAAGGAATGGAAGCAGAGCCACGACGAGCGCGCGAAGCTTGACGGCCTCTACGAATGCATCCTGTGCGCCTGCTGCTCGACCTCGTGCCCCAGCTATTGGTGGAACCCCGAGCGCTATCTGGGCCCCGCCATCCTGCTGCAGGCCTATCGCTGGGTGATCGACAGCCGAGACGAGGCCACCGGCCACCGCCTCGACAATTTGGAGGACCCGTTCCGGCTCTACCGCTGCCACACCATCCTGAACTGCACCAAGGCCTGCCCCAAGGGGCTCAACCCGGCACGCGCGATCGCCGAGCTCAAGAAGCTGATGGTCGAGCGCAGGTTCTGAAACCGCGCGATTTAGCGCGCCAGCCGGGCGCCCGCGCATTAGACTGCCCGCCATGGATCAAGTCTCGCCCCAACGCGTCGTCAGCCTGATCGCCAGCGCCACCGAAATCGTGAGCGCGCTGGGGTGCGGCGACCGGCTGGTGGGCCGCAGCCACGAATGCGACTTCCCCCCCGAAGTGGCGCGGCTGCCGGTGCTGACCGAGCCCAAGTTCAAGGTCGAGGGCTCGAGCGGCGAGATCGACGCACGCGTCAAGGCGATCGTCGCCGAGGGGCTCTCGGTTTACCGCGTGCACACGGACGCGCTCGACGAGGCGGCACCCGACCTCGTCGTAACCCAGGACCAGTGCGAGGTCTGCGCGGTGAGCTTGGCCGACGTCGAGCAGGCGCTCTGCGAGCTCACCGATTCGCAGGCCGAAATCGTCTCACTCAAGCCCGACAGCCTCGCCGACGTCTGGCGGGACATAGCGAGGGTGGCCGAGGCGCTCGGCGTGCCCGAGGCCGGCAACGCCCTCGTCGGCGATCTCAAGGCGCACATGGCGGAGATCGCGGATCGGGCGCGCGCGCTGCCGGACCGTCCCGGCGTCGCCTGCATCGAGTGGATCGAGCCGCTGATGGCCGGCGGCAATTGGATGCCCGAGCTCGTCGAGATGGCGGGCGGGGAGAACCTGTTCGGCGAGGCGGGCAAGCATTCGCCCTGGATGGAATGGGAGGCGCTAGCCGCCGCCGACCCCGACGTGATCCTGGTGCTCCCCTGCGGCTTCGACATCGCCCGCACCCTCGAAGAGATGCCGCTGCTGGCGGCCCGGCCCGGCTGGGGTGAGCTCAAGGCGGTGCGCGGAGGGCGCGTCGCGGTCGCCGACGGCAACCAATATTTCAACCGTCCGGGCCCGCGGCTCGCCGAATCCCTCGAGATCCTGGCCGAGATCTGCCACCCCGGCCGGTTCGATTTCGGCCACGAGGGAACCGGCTGGGTGCGCTGCCCCGCCGCCTGAAACGGGCAGCCGCGCGGATTGTCATAAATCCTTTACATCGCCCCCTTAACCAGGAAGGGACACATCGAGGTCGCGCGCGATGACGACGATTGGACAGCAAATGAAATCGCCCGCCGCCGCGCGAACGGCAACACGCGATAGCGCCGGCGCCCGCGCGCTGGCCGCCGAGGCGGTGGGCACCGTCATGCTCGTCGCCGTGATCATCGGCTCGGGCATCATGGCGGCCGCCCTGTCGCCCGCCAATATGGGCGTCGCGCTTCTCATCAACGCGCTCGCCACGGGCATGATCCTGGTCGTGCTGATCACCGTTCTGGGTCCCGTCTCGGGCGCCCATTTCAATCCAGCCGTCACCTTCGCCTTCTGGCTGAGAGGCGAGGTGGGCACCCGCGTGGCGATCGGCTTCTGCGCGGTTCAGGTCGCCGCGGGCATCGCCGGGACAGCGGCCGCGCACGCCATGTTCGGGCTCGATTTGCTGCAGATCGGAAGCCACGCGCGCTGGGGGGCGGGCCAATGGCTGGGGGAGGCGATCGCGACCTTCGCCCTGGTGTTCACTATTCTTGGCGCCCTCGCGGCCCAGCCCGCCTTCGTCGCCACCGGCGTGGGGCTGGTCGTCACCGCCGGAATCTGGTCGACCTCGTCCACCTGCTTCGCCAATCCCGCCGTCACGATCGCCCGCGCGCTGACCGACACCTTCACCGCGATCCGGCCTCAGGACTCGGCCGCCTTCGTCGCGGTCGAATTCGCCGCCGCCTGCCTGGCGGTGCCCTTCGCTGGCTGGCTGTTCGCGCGGGTTGCGCCCCCCAATCCATGATGGTTCCGTAAAACGGAGCGAGGTGATGCCATGACCCATGATGTCCACAACGTCCTGTTTCTCTGCACCGGCAATTCGGCGCGCTCGCAGATCGCCGAATGCGTCCTCAACCGTTTGGGCGGCGGCCGGTTCCGCGCCTACAGCGCCGGCAGCCATCCCAAGGACGCGGTCCACCCCTACGCGCTGGACGTGTTGAGGGGCCAGAACCACGACGTCTCCGGCCTGCGGGCGAAGAGCTGGGAGGAGTTCGCCGGCAAAGGCGCGCCGCGGCTCGATTTCGTCTTCACCGTCTGCGACAACGCCGCCGGCGAGGTCTGCCCCGTCTGGCCGGGCCAGCCGATGACCGCCCATTGGGGCGTTCCCGATCCGGCGGCGGCTCAAGGCAGCGAGGCGGAGAGGCGCTTCGCCTTCGCCGATTGCCTGCGCATGCTGACCCAGCGCATCGACATCTTCTGCAACCTGCCGCTCGCCTCCCTCGACAAGCTCACCCTACAGGCGCGGCTGGATGCGATCGGCGGTCTCGACCAAGAGGCGGAGACCGCCTGAGGCGCGCGGCCGCCGCTCGGTGCTTGACCCCCGGGGCGCAAGCCATTAGCCCCGTCGGGCCATGCAGACGGGGCCGCTCAGACGTTATCGCGCGATGGTGGAGGCGGGCGAGATCGCGCCCGACCCCGCCCAGGAGCTCGCCGCCGAGAAGCTGCAGCTCCTCGCCAACCGGCTGGCGGGCTACAAGGCGCCGGCGCGCACCGATTTCTTCTCCTATTTCACCAAGCGGCGCGGCGAGGTTCCCGAGGGGCTCTACCTGTTCGGCGGCGTGGGGCGCGGCAAGACCATGCTGATGGACGTATTCTTCGAGACCGTTCCCTTCGAGCCCAAGGCCCGCCGCCACTTCCACGAATTCATGGCCGACGTGCACGAGCTGATCGCCGCGCAGCGCAAGACCCAGGCCGGCGACCCGGTCGGCGCCGTCGCCGCGGCGATCGCGGGGCAAGCGCGGCTGCTCTGCTTCGACGAGCTCCACGTCACCGACATCGCCGACGCGATGATCCTGGGGCGTTTGTTCGCGGGGCTGTTCGCCGCGCACGCGGTCGTCGTCTCGACCTCGAATGCGAGGCCGGGCGAACTCTACCGCGGGGGCCTAAACCGGCCGCTCTTCGAGCCCTTCGTCGCCCTCATTGAGGACCGCATGGAGGTGCTGGAGCTCGAGGTCGAGCGCGACTACCGGCTCGACAAGCTGCAGGGGGCGAAGCTGTATTTCTCCCCCGACGGCGCCAAGGCGCAAAAGGCGATGCGGAGCGTGTGGCGACGGCTCACCGGGCGCGACCAGGGGGAGCGCGCCACGCTGCATCACAAGGGCCGTGCGATCGCCGTGCCCGAGGCCGCCATGGGGGTGGCCTGGTTCTCCTTCGCCGATCTCTGCGAGAGCCCGTTGGGGGCGGGTGACTATCTCCACATCGCCCGCGCCTATCACACCGTGCTGCTCTCGGGCATTCCGGTGATGGGGCCGGACGAGCGCAACGCGGCGCGGCGCTTCGTCACCCTCATCGACACGCTTTACGACAACGGCGTCCGTCTGGTGGCCTCGGCGGCGGCCGAGCCCCAACGCCTCTACCGCGAGGGCGACGGCGCCGATCTGTTCGAGCGCACCGCCTCGCGGCTCGTCGAGATGCGCTCGGCGGCCTACTTGGCGGGCAACGGCCGCTCCAAGGGATAGGGCGGCGCGCCGGCAGCCCTACCGGAAGTCGCAATGTCAAATAAAGGATACGTCCCCGGCGCCCTGATGCATGGCGCACCCGCACCGGAGGCCTGCCGGCAAAGCCGTCATGCGGCTACACAATTGAGGTCACGCGCTGACTGGGCGGTTACTCAATCGGATACAACCGATCGTCGGCCGTGGTGTCTTTCATCAGCGTGACGATCAAGGGCATGGCGTACAGGCACGCCAGCACAACCAGCCCCAACTGGATGTAATACATTTGATGGTTCCCCGTCGATTCCCTCGACCTTGAGGTGAATTGAAACGCGGAAAGATGGCCTTTTTGCGGCCAAACTCTCGTCCTTTTTCGTCTCGGTTTGGCCCAATTGTTGCCCAATTGCCACAAGCATGTGGCGATTCTGCCACGCGGCCCCGAATAATTCGCGCCCGACCGCCGATTAATCTTTCCCCCGCCGCTAAGCGCGCATTCAATGGCAGCAGCCAAGGGGTCCCATGGCGGGACCCGGCAAGGGGGATGACATGGAACACTCAACCGTTTCCGCCCAGAGCCTGGCGAATGCCGTTCCGTTGTGCGACGAGGCCGTCAAGCACGTCGCCGAGGCCACCAAGGCCTTGATCGCGGCCTCCGACGACACGATCGAAGAGGCGATCGCCCATCTCGATCACGCGCTGACCTGCCTGCGCCGCTGCTGACGCCTAGCGCCGGCGGAGCACTGACCGAAGGGGTGACGGGTCCGCCACGACCGCGCCCGCGCCCGCGGAGAAGCGCTCTCAATTCGGCCTTTTTCGCGCATCGATGCGGCAATGCGGCCGGGCAAGTGCCCCATCTTTGAGCAAACCTTGAATCCGCCCGCGCGCGGCCTTGCACGGCCCGCCATTTCGGGCTAACCAAGCCGCGATACAACCCGCATGCGGACGGGGGCACCGCCCAGGGCGGCCCGCGACTCGTCCTCGATTTTCGTCAAGGAGGCTTCCCCATGGCGCGCAACAGGATTGCGCTGATCGGCGGCGGCATGATCGGCGGCACGCTGGCTCACCTGGCCGGTCTCAAGCAGCTGGGCGACGTGGTCATGTTCGATATCGTCGAGGGCCTGTCCGCCGGCAAGTGCCTCGACATCGCCCAGTCGGGCTCGGTCGAGGGGTTCGACGCCGAGTTCGTGGGCACCAGCGAATATCAGCAAATCCGCAACGCCGACGTGGTGATCGTCACCGCGGGGGTGCCGCGCAAGCCCGGCATGAGCCGCGACGATCTCTTGGAGATCAACCTCAAGGTGATGGAGCAGGTCGGCGCCGGCATCAAGAAATACGCCCCCGACGCCTTCGTCATCTGCATCACCAATCCGCTGGATGCCATGGTCTGGGCGCTGCAGCGGTCGACCGGGCTGCCGCGCAACAAGGTGGTCGGCATGGCGGGCGTGCTCGATTCGGCGCGCTTCCGTCATTTTCTCGCCCGGGAATTCGACGTCTCGGTCGAGGACGTCACCGCCTTCGTGCTGGGCGGCCATGGCGATTCAATGGTGCCGCTGCCGCGCTATTCCACCGTCGCCGGCATCCCGCTCACCGACCTCGTCAAGATGAAGTGGATCACCGAGAAGCGTCTCGAGGAGATCGTCCAGCGCACCCGCGAGGGCGGCGCCGAGATCGTCGGGCTGCTGAAGACGGGCTCCGCCTACTACGCGCCGGCGGCCTCCGCAATCTCCATGGCCGAGGCCTATCTGCGCGACAAGAAGCGCGTGCTGCCCTGCGCCGCCTATCTCAACGGCGAATACGGCGTGAAGGGCCTTTATGTCGGCGTTCCGGTAGTGATCGGCGCCAAGGGCGTCGAGCGCGTCATCGAGATCGCGCTGGACAAGGGCGAGCGGGACGCCTTCATGAAATCGGTCGACGCCGTCAAGGGCCTGGTCGAGTCCTGCAAGCAGATCGCGCCGAGCCTGGCGTGAGCGGGGCCGGCCGGGGTCCGGAGCGTGCGGAAAGAGGGAGCACGCGCGCCGTCAGGCGGTCACAACGGGGGGTGGGACGCCCATGAACATCCACGAATACCAGGCCAAGTCGATCCTGCGCGAGTTCGGCGTGCCGGTCGCCAGCGGCACCGTGGTTTTCTCGCCGGAGGAAGCGGTCGCCGCCGCCAAGGAGCTGGGGGGGAACAGCTGGGTCGTCAAGGCGCAGATCCACGCCGGCGGCCGCGGCAAGGGCGGCGGCGTCAAGCTGGTCAAATCCGTCGACGAGGTGCGCGCCGAGGTCGACCGCATGCTGGGCATGACGCTGGTGACGCACCAGACCGGACCGGAGGGGCGGCTGGTGCGCCGCGTCTATGTGGAGCAGGCGAGCGACATCGCGCGCGAACTCTACCTTTCGGCGCTGATCGACCGCGCCACCTCGCGCATCGCCTTCATCGCCTCGACCGAGGGCGGCATGGACATCGAGGAGGTGGCGGCCAAGACGCCGGGGAAGATCGTGACGCTCACCATCGATCCGGCCACCGGCTTCTCCGGCTACCACGGCCGCCGCGTCGCCTTCGCGCTCGGCCTCGACGGCAGCCAGGTGAAGCAATGCGTCAAGCTCATTCACGACCTCACCCACGTCTTCCGCAAGAAGGACGCGAGCCTGATCGAGATCAATCCTCTGGTGGTGACGGGGAACGGCGACCTGCTCTGCCTCGACGCCAAGATGAATTTCGACGACAACGCGCTCTACCGTCATATGGACATCGCCAATCTGCGCGACGTTGACGAGGAGGATCCGGCCGAAGTCGAGGCATCGCGCTTCGATCTCAACTACGTCAAGCTCGACGGCACCATCGGCTGCATGGTCAACGGGGCGGGGCTCGCCATGGCCACCATGGACATCATCAAGCTCTGCGGCGGCGAGCCCGCCAACTTCCTGGACGTCGGCGGCGGCGCCAACAAGGAGCAGGTGATGAACGCCTTCAAGATCATCCTCTCCGACCCCTCGGTGGAAGGCATTTTGGTCAACATCTTCGGCGGCATCATGCGCTGCGACATCATCGCCGAGGGCATCGTCGCCGCCGCCACGGAGATGGACATCTCGGTTCCCCTGGTGGTGCGGCTGGAGGGCACCAACGTCACCTTGGGCAAGAAGATCCTGAACGATTCGGGGCTTGCCATCATCGCCGCCGACGATCTGGGCGACGCCGCCCGCAAGATCGTCGACCAGGTGAAAGGGGGCTGAGCGTGGCCGTTCTCGTCGACAAGACCACCAAGGTGATCTGCCAGGGGATCACCGGCTCCCAGGGCACCTTCCACACCGAGCAAGCGCTCGCCTACGGCACCAAGATGGTGGGCGGCGTCACGCCGGGCAAGGGCGGCGGCGAGCATTTGGGGCTTCCCGTCTTCGACACCGTCCAGGAAGCGGCGGCCCGGACCGGCGCCAACGCCAGCGTCATCTACGTGCCGCCCCCCTTCGCGGCGGATGCGATCCTGGAGGCGATCGACGCGGAGATCACGCTCGTCGTCGCCATCACCGAAGGCATTCCCGTCCTCGACATGGTCAAGGTCAAGCGCGCGCTGCAGGGCTCCAAGACCCGCCTCATCGGCCCCAATTGCCCTGGCATAATCACCCCCGACCAATGCAAGATCGGCATCATGCCGGGTCACATCCACACGCCGGGCTCCGTCGGCATCGTCTCGCGCTCGGGCACTCTCACCTACGAGGCGGTGGCCCAGACCACCGCCGCCGGCCTCGGCCAGACCACCTGCATCGGCATCGGCGGCGATCCCGTCAACGGCACCAACTTCATCGATTGCCTGGAGCTGTTCCTGGCCGACGAGGCAACCAAGTCGATCGTCATGATCGGCGAGATCGGCGGGTCGGCCGAGGAGGACGCGGCCGCGTTCCTCAAGAGCTCGAAGACCAAGAAACCGGTGGTCGGCTTCATCGCCGGCCTCACCGCGCCGCCCGGCCGGCGCATGGGCCACGCGGGCGCCATCATCGCCGGCGGCAAGGGCGGCGCCCAGGACAAGATCGAGGCGATGCGGAGCGCCGGCATCGCGGTCGCCGATTCGCCAGCGGCCCTTGGAACCACCCTGGTGGAAGCACTAAATGGATAGTGGACAGTCGCGCGCGAAAACGGCCCGTGCCGCGCGCCGAACGGCGTAGCGGCGGGGGCATGGGCTCCGGAAAGGCCGGCCAATGGCGAGGCAAGACATAAACGAGGCGTTTGCCCGAACCGCGTTTCTCGACGGCGTGAACGCCGACTACATCGAAGATCTCTACGCCAGGTTTCAGCACAACCCGGCCTCGGTCGGCGCCGGCTGGCAGGCCTTCTTCGGCCGGCTCAAGGACCGCCGGGAGGACGTTCTTGCCGAGGCCAAGGGGCCATCCTGGGCCCGCGACGACTGGCCGATCCCCGAAAACGGTCCGGCCGCCGAGGCGCTGAACGGCGATTGGGCGCCCGTCGGCCGGGCGATCGAGCGCGGCCTCAGGGGCCGCGCGCAGACCATGGGCGTCGAGCTGCCGGGCGAGCTGGCGCTGTCGGCCACCCGCGATTCGGTCCGCGCCCTGATGATGATCCGGGCCTACCGCGTGCGCGGCCATCTCGCCGCCTATCTCGATCCCTTGGGACTGGAGAAGCCCGAGCCCCACCCGGAGCTCGACCCCGCCTCCTACGGCTTCACCGAGCGCGATCTCGACCGCAAGATCTATCTCGATTACGTGCTCGGCCTCGAATTCGCCACCGTGCGCGAGATCAGGGAAATCCTGCTCCGTACCTATTGCTCGACGCTCGGTGTGGAGTTCATGCACATCTCCTCGCCCAAGCAGAAGGACTGGATCCAGCAGCGCATCGAGGGCAAGGACAAGGAAATCAGCTTCACGCCGGAGGGCAAGCTCGCGATCCTCAACAAGCTGATCGAGACCGAAGGCTTCGAGAAGTTCCTGGACGTGAAATATACCGGCACCAAGCGCTTCGGGCTGGAGGGCGCCGAGTCGACGGTTCCGGCGCTCGAGCAGATCATCAAGCGCGGCGGCCATCTCGGCGTGCGCGAGATCATCATCGGCATGCCCCACCGCGGCCGGCTGAACGTGCTCGCCAACGTCATGGGCAAGCGCTACCAGGCGATCTTCCACGAGTTCCGCGGCGGCTCCGCCAACCCCGACGACGTCGAGGGTTCGGGCGACGTCAAGTATCATCTGGGCGCCTCCTCCGACCGCGTCTTCGACGACAACCAGGTGCATCTGTCGCTGACCGCCAATCCATCGCATCTGGAGATCGTCGATCCCGTGGTGCTCGGCAAGGTGCGCGCCAAGCAGGACCAGAACAACGACAAGAGCCGCACCACCGTGCTGCCGCTGCTGCTGCACGGCGACGCCGCCTTCGCCGGCCAGGGGGTGGTGGCGGAGTGCTTCGGGCTATCGGGCCTCGTCGGCCACCGCACCGGAGGAACGGTGCATTTCATCGTCAACAATCAGATCGGCTTTACCACCGCGCCCCGCTTCCAGCGTTCCTCGCCCTACCCTTCGGACGTCGCGCGCATGATCGAGGCGCCGATCTTCCACGCCAATGGCGACGACCCCGAGGCGGTGGTCCACGCCGCGCGGATCGCCACCGAGTTCCGCCAGCTGTTCCACAAGCCCGTCGTGATCGACATGTTTTGCTACCGCCGCCACGGCCACAACGAAGGCGACGAGCCGGCCTTCACCCAGCCGCTGATGTACAAGCGCATCCGCGAGCACCCGACCGTGACCCACATCTACGCCGACCGCCTGATCGGCGAGGGCCTCGTCACCGCGGGCGAGGTCGAGGAGATGCACGAGGCGTTTCGCAATCATCTGGATACCGAGTTCGAGGCGGCGGAGTCCTACAAGCCCAACAGCGCCGACTGGCTGGACGGCAAATGGTCCGGCATCGGCTTCGCCGAGGAGGGCGCGCGCCGCGGCCACACCGGCGTGGAGCTCGAGCGCCTGCGCGAGATCGGCTCGCTGATCACCCGGGTGCCGGAGAACTTCAACGCCCATAAGACCATCAAGCGGTTCCTCGAGAACCGCCACAAGATGATCGAGGAGGGCACCGGCATCGATTGGGCGACGGCCGAGGCGCTCGCCTTCGGCAGCCTGCTGCGCGAGGGGTTCCCGGTGCGGCTTTCCGGCCAAGACAGCGAGCGCGGCACCTTCTCCCAGCGCCACGCGGTGCTGATCGACCAGGTGACGGAGGAGAAATACACCGCCCTCCAGCACCTGGCCCCCGACCAGGCGCGCTTCGAGGTCGTCAACTCGATGCTGTCGGAGGTGGCGGTGCTCGGCTTCGAATACGGCTACACGCTGGCCGAGCCCAACACGCTGGTTCTCTGGGAGGCCCAGTTCGGCGATTTCGCCAACGGCGCCCAGGTGGTGATCGACCAGTTCATCTCGAGCGGCGAGCGCAAGTGGCTGCGCATGTCGGGGCTGGTGCTGCTGCTCCCGCACGGCTACGAGGGCCAGGGCCCGGAGCACTCCTCGGCCCGGCTCGAACGCTTCCTGCAGCTTTCGGCCGAGGACAACTGGCAGATCGCCAATTGCACCACGCCCGCCAACTACTTCCATATCCTGCGGCGCCAGCTCCACCGTAACTTCCGCAAGCCGCTGGTGCTAATGACGCCCAAATCGCTGCTGCGCCACAAGCGCGCGCGCTCGACCATCGAGGAGATGGGGCCTGAGTCGACCTTCCACCGGGTGCTGTGGGACGACGCCGAGGGGCTACCGAGTGAGAAGATCAAGCTCAAGAAGGACGAGGACATCCAACGCGTGGTGATGTGCTCGGGCAAGGTCTATTACGACCTTTACGAGGCCCGCGAGGAACGCGGCATCGACGATGTCTATCTGATGCGCATCGAGCAGCTCTATCCCTTCCCGGCCCGGGCGCTGATCGACGAGCTCAGCCGTTTCAAGGGGGCCGACATGGTCTGGTGCCAGGAGGAGCCCAAGAACATGGGCGCCTGGAGCTTCATCGAACCCAATCTGGAATGGGTGCTGAACCACATCGACTGCGCCCACAAGCGCCCCCATTACGCCGGCCGCGCCTCCGCCGCCGCGGCGGCCACGGGCCTGATGAGCAAACACCTGGCGGAACTCAACGCCTTTCTCGACGAGGCGCTGACGCTTTGACCAATTGGGGCGGGGGAGCCGGTCCCGCCGCCCCGCGAAACGAGGACGAGCATTCATGGCGACCGAGATACGCGTTCCCACGCTTGGCGAATCGGTGAGCGAGGCGACCGTCGGCCAATGGTTCAAGAAGGCGGGCGAGCAGGTCAGCGCCGACGAGCCCTTGGTCGAGCTCGAAACCGACAAGGTCACCGTCGAGGTGCCCGCGCCGGCCGCCGGCGTGCTCTCCGACATCAAGGTAGCCCAGGGCGAAACGGTGGAAGTGGGCGCGGTGCTCGGCGCCATCGCCGAGGGCGAGGTGGCGGCCGAGGCCCCGGCGAAGGATGCCAAGGAAGCGAGGGAGGCTAAGGGCGCGAAGGAGGAGAGGGGCGCAGAGGCCGGATCGAAGGCGAAAGCCGAGCCCAAGCCCGCCGCGGAAGCCAAATCCGACGAGGACGCTGCGCCGTCCAAGGAGGCCGAGACGACCCTCTCGCCCGCCGTGCGCAAGCTGATCGCCGAGCACGACCTGGACCCCGCCCGGATCGAGGGCAGCGGCAGGGGCGGGCGCATCCTCAAGGAGGACGTGCTGGCGGTGATCGGGGCCGACGGCGAACCGCAGGCCCGCGCGCCCGAGCCCGTCTCCTTCGAGGTCCGCGCGCCCGAGCCCCCGCGGACCCCGCGCGCGCCCGCGTTCCCCGGCGACGAGGCCCGCGAGGAGCGGGTGCACATGACCCGCCTGCGCCAGACCATCGCCCGGCGGCTGAAGGAGGCGCAGAACACCGCCGCCATGCTCACCACCTTCAACGAGGTGGACATGAGCGCGGTCATGGCCCTGCGCGAGGACTACCGCGATCTGTTCGAGAAGAAGCACGGCGTGCGGCTCGGCTTCATGGGGTTCTTCGTCAAGGCCTGCATCCAGGCCCTGCGGGAGATTCCGGAGGTGAACGCGGAGATCGACGGCGAGGACATCGTCTACAAGAACTACTACCACATCGGCATCGCCGTCGGCACCGAGCGCGGCCTGGTGGTGCCGGTGGTGCGCGACGCCCAGGACAAGTCGCTCGCCGAGATCGAGCGCGCCATCAACGACTTCGCCGCCGCCGCGCGCGAGGGCAAGCTTGCCATCGAGGACATGCAGGGCGGCACCTTCACCGTCACCAATGGCGGCGTCTACGGCTCGCTGATGTCGACGCCGATCCTCAATATGCCGCAGTCGGGCATCCTCGGCATGCACAAGATCCAGGACCGTCCCATGGTGGTCGACGGCGAGGTCGTGGTCCGGCCGATGATGTATCTGGCGCTCTCCTACGACCACCGCGTCGTCGACGGACGCGGCGCGGTGACCTTCCTCGTGCGCGTCAAGCAATCGCTGGAGGACCCCCAGCGCCTGGTGCTCGATCTCTAGCGCCGGCGCCGTGCAGCCCTCCCCTCCCCTCAACCGCGCCAGCGAGGCCGCCCCATGAGCCAATACGATCTCACCGTCATCGGCACTGGTCCCGGCGGTTACGTCTGCGCCATCCGCGCCGCCCAGCTCGGCCTCAAGGTGGCGGTGGTGGAGAAACGCGCGGCCCATGGCGGGACCTGCCTCAATGTCGGCTGCATCCCCTCCAAGGCGCTGCTGCACGCCTCCGAATGCTACGAGGAGGCGGCCGACGGCTTCGCCGCCATGGGGGTCAAGGTGAAGCCAGCCCTCGATCTCAAGGCGATGATGGCCTTCAAGGACGAGGGCGTTAAGGGCAACGTCGAGGGCGTCGCCTTCCTGCTCAAGAAGAACAAGATCGACGCCTTCCAGGGCACGGCCAGGATCACCAAGCCCGGCGAGGTCACGGTCGCGCCGGAAAAGGGGAAGGCCGGGACGATCTCGACCAAGGCGATCGCCATCGCCACCGGCTCCGAGGTGGCGCAAATCCCTGGCATCGAGATCGACGAGAAGCGCGTCCTGTCCTCAACCGGTGCGCTCACGCTTTCCCAGGTGCCGAAGAAGCTGGTCGTGGTGGGCGCGGGCTTCATCGGCCTCGAGCTCGGCTCGGTGTGGCGGCGGCTGGGCGCCGAGGTCACGGTGGTCGAGTTTCTCGACCGCATCGCGCCGGGCCTCGACGGCGAGGTCGCGCGCCAATTCGAGCGCATCCTCAGGAAGCAGGGAATCCTCTTCAAGCTCGGCCGCAAGGTGAGCGCGGTGGAAAGCTCGGCCAAGGGCTGCAAGGTGACGGTCGAGCCTTCCGAGGGCGGCGCGGCGGAGACGCTCGCCTGCGACGTGGTGCTGGTCTCGATCGGCCGGGTGCCCTACACGGCGGGCCTCGGCCTCGAGGAGCTGGGCGTGAGCCTGGACAACCGCGGCCGCGTCGTCACCGACGAGCACTACAAGACCAGCGTCGAGGGCATCTACGCCATCGGCGACGTGATCAAGGGGCCGATGCTG
>CAYVYD010000006.1:0-8349 GCA_964454415.1 uncultured Hyphomicrobiaceae bacterium
CCGTCTCCTCGGCCATGGCGCGCTCGGCGGCGGCCGACTGCGGCCTGTGGGACTGGAACATCGCCCGCGGCCAGGTGCGCTGGTCGGACTCCATGTTCGCGCTCTTGGGCCGCGAGCCGGCCGGCGAGGCGATGGCCTTCCGCGACGTCGCCCGCGCCCTTGATGGAAACGCTAATCTCTACGCCGCCGCCGAGCGCGCCATGGCCGAGGAGACGGCGACGCTGGAGGAGACCTTCCGCATCCGCGACGCGGCCGGCGAATGGGTGCCGCTGCGGCTCGCGGGCCGGCTGGTGCGCGACCGGACGAGCGGCGAGCCGCATCTGATCGCGGCGGTGAGCCGGGCCGCCAAATCGGCGTCGCCCGGCGCCTGGAGCGCCGCCGCCGACGCCCGTCTGCGCGACGCCATCGAATCCATCTCCGAGGCCTTCGTGCTGTGGGATAGCGAAAACCGCCTGGTCCTCTGCAACTCCAAATACCAGCAGTTCCACAACCTGCCCGATTCGAACGTGGTCCCTGGAACGCCCTACGAGCAGGTGCTGGGCTCGGCCCGCGAGCCGATCGTGCGCAAGCGCGTCGACGTCGCCGGCGACGGCGAATCCCACGCCCGCACCTACGAGGCCCAGCTCGACGATAACCGCTGGCTGCACATCGACGAGCGCCGCACCAAGGACGGCGGCTATGTCTGCGTCAGCACCGACATCACCAGCCTCAAGCAGAACGAGCAGAAGCTCTCCGAGCACGAGCAGGAGCTCCAGGCGACGGTCAGCGACCTGCGCAATTCGCGCCGCGAGCTGGAAATTCAGAAGCAGCAGCTCGTCGACCTGACCGAGAAATACGCGCTCGAGAAGAACCGCGCGGAAGCCGCCAACCGCAGCAAATCGCAATTCCTCGCCAATTTCAGCCACGAGCTCCGCACCCCGCTCAACGCGGTGCTGGGCTTCTCCGACGTGATGCAGAAGGCGCTGTTCGGCCCCCTAGGCAACGAGAAATACGAGGAATACGCCCGCGACATCCACGAGAGCGGCAGCTATCTGCTCGAGGTCATCAACGACATATTGGACATGTCGAAGATCGAGGCTGGCCGCATTCAGCTCGAGTTCGAGCGGCTCGATTTGGGCCAGATCATCGACGACAGCGTCCGCGTCGTCGCCGAGGGCGCCAAGAAACGCAACGTCAAGCTCAAGCGCATCGGGCTGACCGGCCTCGATATCGAGGCCGACCGCCGCGCCGTCAAGCAGACGCTGCTCAACCTGCTCTCCAACGCCGTCAAGTTCACGCCCGAGGGCGGCGAGGTTAAGGTTCGGCTTGCCCGCGCCAGCAAGGGGCGGGTCAGAATAGCCATCAGCGACACCGGCATCGGCATTCCCGAGCGCGAGCTCGACAAGCTCGGCAAGCCGTTCGAGCAGGTGGTGAATCAGTTCACCCACAGCCACAAGGGAAGCGGCCTCGGGCTCGCCATCTCGCGCTCCTTGATCGAGATGCATGGCGGCCATATCGACATCACCAGCAAGGAGGGCGAGGGCACCACGGTGATCTGCGTTCTGCCCACCCGTCCGGTGCTGGTGGCGAGCGAGGCCGCCGAAAGCGCCTAGGTCCTAGCCCGGAGCATTAGGGGCCGGGCGGCGGCGGCGCTGCGTCGTCGGCCACGCCGGGACCGGCGTCCAAATCCTCGTCCGCGCCGTCCTCCGCGCGCCCCGGCCCGCCGTGCCGGCGGTGTCCGCGTCCGAAATGGCCGCGGCGGGCAAGCCCGCGCAGCAGCTCGCGGCGTTCCTCCAGCGTCAGCGTCTTGCCGAGATCGACGGCGATCTCGCCGACCGACTCGCGCAGCTTGACGTCCGCCTTGCCCATCTCGGCGAGCGCGGCTCTGAAGGCCGCCTCGTCGAAGGGATCCTGGCGCATCGCCCGGGCGGCGTCGCGGCGTGCCTTGCGCATTTCGCCGCGTGCCGTCCAGATCTCGCCGCGGTGGCGGCGCAGCACCTCCCGCGCCGCCTCCCGGCGCTCGGGCGGCAAGGCGCGCATCAAATCGTGGATGGCGCCGGCGAACGGGTTGTGGCCGCCGGGGCCGCCCCAATAGCCGGCCCAGCGCGCCCACATCGAGCCGCCGGCGGCGCCGATGAAGAGCAGATTGAGCGCCAGCGACACGATGAGCGCGATGCGCCCCCAGCCCCAGCGCCGCGGGCTCCCCGCCTGCGACCCTTGCTTCTCGTTGCTCACAACGAATTCTCCTCTCCGAGGGTTTCCGCGTCGTCGGCGGCGAACAGGTTCTCGGTTTCCGCCGCCACGCTGTCGAGCGAGGCCATGGTGACGGCCTGCTCGAATACCGGTTGGGTGAGCCCGCTCACGCCGAGATAGACGCCGAGCGCCAGCGCCGCCGCCATCACCGCGGGCTGCCAGGCTGCGGCCAATCCCGATTCGCCGCCGAACCAGCGCCACGCCGCCTCGAGGAGCGAGGCGGGTTTCGCCGCCCCTCTTCCGTTGCCCGCGGTCATGGCCGCGGCGAGAATGGCCATCCTGAGCTCGCGCCGCGCCACGCCCTCCGGCGCGTGCGCCATCACTTCCGCGAGCGCCCGCGCCTCGGCGAGAAGCCGCCGGCCCGCGGGCTCGTTTGCGGCCAACTCCTCCAGCCGGCCGCACTCGTCGGCGGGCCAGCGCGTGGCGTCGGGGCCGTAGATCTCGAGCACCTCTTCGAGGCGTTTCAAGTCATCCGTTTTCGTCATCGTCCATTACCTTCACGTCTCGTCGTCGGGGAGCATCTCCCGCCATCGGTCGGCCAACAGCCCCTTGAGGGCGCGCCGTCCCCGGCCAAGGAGCGATTCGACCGCGTCCGGGCTCGTCTCCATCGCGTCGGCCACCTCCGCCATCGAGGCGCCCTCGTAGTGGAACAGCGCGAGCGCGATGCGCTGGCGTTCGGGGAGCGCCTGCAATGCCTGATCCACGGCGCGTGCCAGGTCCCGTGCCTCGATCCGCCGCTGCTGCCCGCCGGGCGCGGCCCGCTCTGGCGCCGCGTCGTCGCTTTCCTCCCGCCGGCGGCGCAGTCGGTCGATGCTCAGATTGACCGCCACCCGGTGGAGCCAGGTCCGGATCCGCGCCTCGCCGGCCCGCCAATTCGCCGCCTGTTGCCATAGCCGCAGCAACGCCTCTTGGGCGACGTCCTCGGCCTCGCCGTCGTTGCCCAAGACGCGCCTGGCGACCGCCAGCACCCGCTGCAGTTCGGCGTCGACTACCTGCCTGAAGGCACCCGCCTCGCCCGCCGCCACCGCCGCCATCAGGCGGCCGTCGGCCTCGGCCTTGTCGTCCTTACGGTTGCCGCCGGACCGCGGGCTCTCCCCGCGGTCCGGCGTCCGTGCTGCTGGCGCCACGCCGAGCATCCCCTTCGGTGGCTCCGCGGTTAGTTATCGCGCTTGTGCTGCTTGAACCCGGGCAATTCGTCCTTTTCGATCTTGCCGTCGTCGTTCAGGTCCATCCAGCTAAATCGCTCCTTGGCGAAACGGTCGTATTCGTCCCGCGTGACCTTGCCGTCGCGGTTCTGGTCGAACCGGTGCACGATCCGCCTGGTGATGTCCTCGACCCGCTCGTTCACGGCCGTCTCGATCTCCTTGGCGCTCACCTCGCCGCTCTTGTCGGTGTCGAAGCGCTCGAAGCGGCCGCCGCGCATGGCCAGCGCCTCGTCCAGCGAGATGACGCCGTCCTTGTCGACGTCGGCGCGCTTGATCCAGCCCTCGCCGTGACCGCCGCGCCAATGGCTCATGCCGCAGCCGTGGTTACGGCCTCCGAAGCCGCCGCCGCTGAAGGCGTAGACAGAGCTGCCGGCGGCCAGCGTCAGCCCGGCCACGGCAATCCCAATGAGCAAAAGTCCCTTTTGTTTCATCCTCGTCTCTCCTCGCATTCGGCCCGCGCGTCGGGGTCGTCGTTGGGGGTGCGCGACCGTTCTGGAAGCTTGTACGGACGGGCCGCCGCCGATCCGTCGTTTTCCGGTCGATCCGCCTTTTTCCGGCCGATACGGGGATTTTTCAGGCGATCAGCCGGTCGAACAGCGCCTTGACCGCGCGCTCGGTCTCGACCAGGTGCCGCTCCAGCGTGCTGAAGTCGGGCAGGCCCGCCGCCCGGGCGAGCAGGTCCTTCAGGCCCTGCGGCGCGCCCTCCGGCTCGAAGGGGCCTTCCAGACAAAGGCGGAGCACCTGGGTGAGGTTATTATAGAGCCGGGCCGCCGGCAGCAGCACCTCGGCATCGCCCGCCTCCAGAACGCCCGCTTCCTTGAGCCTTTCGAGGCATAGGGCCGTGTTCTGCTCGGCGACCTCCGGATGGGCGCCGGCGGAGATGACCTGCAGGAATTGAGCGATGAATTCGAGATCGACGAGACCGCCGCGCACCTGCTTGAGCGCCCAGGGATCGTCCGTCCCCTTCTCCTTCTCGATCTTGGCGCGCATCTCGCGCACATCGGCGGCGACCTTCTCCCGCTCGCGCGTGCTTCCCAGCACCTCCGCGATCGTCTCCTCGATCGCCCGCTCGAGTGGCTCTGGCCCGGCGATCACCCGCGCCCGGGTCAGCGCCAGCTGCTCCCAGGTCCAGGCCTGTTCGCGGTGATAGGCGATGAAGCTCTTGAGGCTGGTGGCCACCGGTCCCGCACTGCCCGAGGGGCGCAGGCGCATGTCGACCTCGAAAAGCGTCCCCTCGGCGGTGGGAGCCGAGAGCGCGCTGATCAGCCGCTGGGTGAAGCGGGTGAAATACTGGCTCGCCGCGAGCGGCTTGGGGCCGTCCGAGCCCGTGGCCTCTTCGTCGAAGTCGTAAACGACGATGAGGTCGAGGTCGCTGGCGGCCGTCATCTCGCGCCCGCCGAGCTTGCCCATGGCGATCACCGCCGCCGCGCCGCCTGGGATCCGCCCGTGGGAGCGCTCGAGTTCGGCGAGCACCGCGCCGGCGAGCGCCTCGATCAGCGACTCGGCGAGCCGCGCATAGGCGCCGCCCGCGTCGTCAGCCGTGATCGTGCCCGAGAGCACCCGCACGCCGATCAGAAACGCCTGCTCGCGGCCCAGCACCCGGGCCCGGTCGAGGCGTTCCTGGAAGTCGTGGGCGCCTACGAATTCTTCGTCCACCAGCGCCCTCAGCTCCTCGGCGGTCGGCATGGCGCCGAAGAATCCGGGATCGAGCACCGCGTCGAGCACCCGGGCCCGCCGGCTCAGCACCCGGGAGAGCCGCGGCGCCGTCCCCATGATGTCGGCGACCAGCCGCAGCAGGCTCGGATTGGAGCGCAGCAGCGAAAACAGTTGGATGCCCGCCGGCAGGTCGGCGAGGAAGCGGTCAAAGGCGGCGAAGGCGAGGTCGGGCTGGGCGGTCGAGGCGAGCGCCTCCAGCAGCGGCGGCAGAAACGCGTCGAGCCGTTCGCGCGCCGTCTGGCTCCGCATCGCCGCGTAGCGCCCGAACCGCCAGCCGCGCACCGCCGCGCTCACCGCCTGCGGGTTGGCGTAGCCCAGCTTCTCCAGCGCGGCGAGCGTCGCGGGGTCGTCTTCGTCGCCGCCGAAGCTCAACGCGCCGGTAGCCCCGGGCGCCTGCGGCACCTCCTCGAACAGCCCGCCGTAATGCTCCTGCACCTTGTTGAGGTGATGGGTGAGCGCCTGACGGAAGGCGTCCAGATCCTCGAAGCCCGCGAAATGGGCGACCCGCAGCAGCCCTTCCCCGTCCTTGGGAAGCCGATGGGTCTGCTCGTCGGCGATCATCTGCAGCCGGTGCTCGACCATCCGCAGGAACCGGTAGGCCCGGGCGAGGTCCTCCGCCGCCTGGTCGGAAATCCAGTCATGGGCGGCGAGCCGGGTGAGCGTTTCCAGCGTCTGCGTCGTGCGCAGCTCCGGTTGGCGGCCGCCGGCGATCAGTTGCTGAGTCTGGACGAAGAACTCGATCTCGCGGATGCCGCCGCGTCCGAGCTTGACGTCATGGCCGGCCACCGCGATCTCGCCGTGCCCCTTGAAAGCGTTGACCCGCCGCTTCATCGCGTGGATATCGGCGATCGCAGCGAAGTCTAGATATTTGCGCCACACGAAGGGCGCGAGCTGGCCGAGGAACCGCTCCCCCGCTTCCGCGTCTCCCGCCACCACGCGCGCCTTGATCAGCGCCGCGCGCTCCCAGTTCTGGCCGAAGCTCTCGTAATAGGCGAGACCCGCATCCGTCGAGATCGCGATCTGGGTGGCGCCGGGGTCCGGGCGCAGCCGCAGATCGGTGCGGAACACGTAGTCCTCGGCGGTGCGCTCCTGCATCATGCGAATGAGGTCGCGCGTCAGGCGGACGAAGAGCGGGCCCGCCTCGCGCCCCTCTGCAAGCGGCGCCGCCTCGGCGTCGTAGAGCACGATGAGGTCGACGTCGCTCGAATAGTTGAGCTCGTGCGCGCCGAGCTTGCCCATGGCGAGCACGAAGAAGCCGGAAGCCTTCGCCGGATCGCCCCCCTCGCCCGGCGCCATGTCGCTTGCCGCCCGGGCGCGGGCGAGCAGATGGGCGGTGGCGAGCGCGATCGCCCGGTCGGCGGCCTCGCTCAAGGCCGCCGCCGCTTCCATGGTCGCCCACGCCCCGCCGATGTCGGCGAGCGCGACCGTGAGCGCGGCGCGGCGCTTGTAGTGGCGCAGCAGCGCCATCGCCTCCTCCATGGAGGGACCGGCCGCCATCTCCTCTTCCAGTTTGATTCCAAGGGCTTGGAGCGTCTCGCGCGGATCGCCTTCGAGCGCGGCCAGCAGCCCTTCGGGATCGCGCATGACGACCCGGGTGAGATGGGGCGAGGCGCCGAACACGCTGGCGAGCAACGCCCGCGCCGGACCCTTCGCGCTTAGCAGATCGCCGAGCGGGCCGAGCTCCTCCCGCTTCGCGGCGAGCCCCTCGAGCTCGGCGAGCGCCCGCTCCGCCTTCGCCGCGTCATGCACCGGCGGAACGGCGCCGATGCGCCCGGTCAGGCTGGTCACGCCCTTTCCCCTCGCTCTGCCGGCCGCCACCTCACGGGGCGGCCACGCGCGCGTTCTGCGGTCCCGCCGCCGCGGCCGGCAAGCTTATCACGACCCGAAGGCCCGGCTTGTTGTCCTCGAGCCGGATCGCGCCGCCATGCAGCTTCGCCACCGCCGCCGCCAGCGACAGACCCAACCCGCTTCCCGGCCGCGAGCGGCTGGTCTCCAGCCGCACGAAGCGCTCGATCACACGCGTGCGGTCCTGGGCCGGAATGCCCGGCCCCCGGTCGGCGACGGAGATCTCGAACGCCCCGTCCCTCTTGCGCAGGCCGATGGCGACCGGAGCGGCTCGGTCATCGCCCTTGGCGCGGCCGTATTTGATCGCGTTGTCGATCAGGTTGGCGAGCGCCTGGCCCAGCAATTGCCGGTCGGCGGCGAGCCGCGCCCGCTTGACGAGCCGGGTCTCGAGCGCGGTCCCGCTGTCCTCGGCCAGGGGCTCGTAGAGCTCGACCACGTCGCGCACCAGCGCCACCAGGTCGGTCTCCTCGAGCCGCTCGCCCGCCGTCCCCGCCTCCAGCCTGGCGATCGCCAGCAGCGCGTTGAAGGTCTTGATCAGCTCGTCGGCCTCCTCGATGGTGCGCTCGAGCACGCCGCGGTAGTCGGCCTCGCTTCCCTTGGCGCGCAACGCGCCCTCGACCCGGTTGCGCAGCCGGTTGAGCGGCGTCTTCAGGTCGTGGGCGATGTTGTCGGACACCTCGCGCAGCCCGGTCATAAGCTGCTCGATGCGCTCCAGCATGGCATTGAGGTTCTCCGACAGCCGGTCGATCTCGTCGTCGACCCCGGTTAAGGGTATGCGCTCGGAGAGGTCGCCCGACATGATCGTCTGGCTGGTGGCGGTGACCGCGTCGATGCGGGCGAGCAGGTTGCGGCTCACCAGGAGCCCGCCGCCCAGCCCGATCACCCCCATCAGCCCGAAGCCCCAAAGCACGGCCGAGCGCACCACCCGCTCGAACTCGCGCCGGTCCTCGATGTCGCGCCCGACGATCAGCCGGTAGCCGCCCGGCAAGCGGAACACGTTGGCGAGCGCCAAGCGCTTCTGGGTGACGCCGTCGGCCCCGCGGCCGTAGACGAACTCGGTCTGGCCGAGCGCGTTCCAAAGGTCGGGCGAGACGGTCCGCAGATTGCCGGCGATGTAGCGTCCGCTGCGGTCGGTGACCAGATAGAGGCTCTCGCCGGGCGTCCGGCTGCGCTCGGCGACCGTCTCCGCCAGCCGCGGCATGCCGCCCGAGCGGTACTGCTCGGCGAGCCCCTGGATCTCGGCCTGGATGACGCCGTCGAGCTGGCGGGCGATCAGGCCGCTGGTGTTCCAGTAGATGTAGGCGATGGCGATCGCCGTCGCGGTCGCGAACAGCGCCAGATAGAACACCGA
>CAYVYD010000006.1:8449-24943 GCA_964454415.1 uncultured Hyphomicrobiaceae bacterium
CGCACCGTGTGCAGCAGGGGGCTTTCGAAATTCTTGTCGATCTTGGCCCGCAGCCGCGAGATGTGCACGTCGATCACGTTGGTCTGCGGGTCGAAGTGATAGTCCCACACGTTCTCCAGCAGCATGGTGCGCGTGACCACCTGGCCGGCGTGCTTCATCAGATATTCGAGCAGACGGAATTCGCGCGGCTGCAGCGGGATCGGCTGGCCCGCCCGGGTCACCTCGCGCTTGAGCCGGTCGAGCATCAGATCGCCAACCTGATAGCGCGTCTGCGTCTCTTCCGGGCTGGTGCGCCGGGCCAGCGCCTCGATCCGCGCCAGCAATTCGCTGAAGGCATAGGGTTTGGAGAGGTAGTCGTCGCCGCCGGCCCGCAGGCCCTTGACCCGGTCGTCGACGTCGCCGAGCGCGCTCAGGATCAGCGCCGGGGTCCGCACCTCCCCGGCGCGCAGCGTCTCGATCAGGCTCAGGCCGTCGCGCTTGGGCAGCATGCGGTCGACGATCAGCGCGTCGTAGGCGCCCTCGCGGGCCATCGCCAGCCCGGTCTCGCCGTCGCCGGCGTGATCGGTCACGTGGCCCGATTCGCCCAACGCCTTCCTCAGGTAAGCCGCCGTCTCGGGCTCGTCCTCGATCACCAGAATCCGCATGGCAGGCGATCTTACATGAGTTGGACCGGTTCGGCCCCGGGAAGCGGAAGCCTGTTTATCGCTGAGGACGGCAAGGGTCATGTCGGTGGGGCGGGGCGACGCGGCCGAAGCCGCGCCGCCCCTTCGGGGGAGGGTAAAAAGGTCAGGCCTTGCTGATCGGGATCGCCACGAAGTGGTTCTGATCGCCCGAGCGGACTTGCAGCAGCACCGCCTTGCGGCCCTTGTCCTTGGCCTTGCGCACATTGGCGAGCACGTCCCTGGGCTTGGAGACGGGCGTTCCGGCCACCGTCAGGATGACGTCTCCCGTCTTGAGGCCCTTCTCGGCCGCCTTGCTGTCGGACTTGACGTCGGTGATCACCACGCCCTCGTTGCCGGCGCCCTCATAGGCGGAGGCCGGCGCCAGGCTGAGCCCCAGGTCCTCGAGCTCCTCGCCCGCGGGCTTGCCCGACTGGATCGCCGCCAACTGCTTGGCGCCGGGGAAGGTGCCGAGCTGGATGGTGTAGTCCTTGGTGTCGCCGTCGCGCAGCACGGTCACCGCCACACTGGACTTGGGCGCCTTGTCGGCGATGGTGCGGGCCAGATCGCGGGAATCGGCGATGTCCTTGCCGTCGATCTTGAGGATCACGTCGCCGGCCTGCACGCCGCTGCCGCTTGCCGGGGCGTTCTCGGCAAGCGTCGTGATCATCGCCCCCTTTGCCTTGTCGAGGCCGACGCTTGCGGCGATGTCTTCGGTGACGTCCTGGATGGTGACGCCGAGCCAGCCGCGGGCGACCGAGCCGTTCTGCTTGAGCTGGGCGACGACCTGCTCGGTGAGCTGGGACGGGATTGCGAAGGCGATGCCGACACTGCCGCCAGAGGGCGACACGATGGCGGTATTCACGCCGACCACCTTGCCCTCCAGGTTGAAGGTCGGACCGCCCGAATTGCCGCGGTTCACAGCCGCGTCGATCTGCAGGTAATCGTAGGGGCTGGAGCCGATGTCGCGGTTGTGGGCCGAGACGATGCCCGCCGTCACCGTCCCGCCGAGCCCGAACGGGTTGCCGACCGCGAGCACCCAGTCGCCCACCCGTGCCGGGCTGTGGGCAAAGTCGACATGGGGAAACGTGCGCTTGGTCTTGATCTTGAGCAGCGCGATATCGGTGCGCGGATCCGAGCCCACTAGCTCGGCGTCGAGCTTGGTGCCGTCGTCCATGGCGATGTGGATTTCGCTCGCCTCGTCGATCACGTGGTTGTTGGTGACCACGTAGCCGTCGCTCGAGATGATGAAGCCGGAGCCCTGCGCCATGGACGGCCGGAAATTGGGTCCGCCCTCGGGCATGCCCTTGAAGTACTTCTTGAAGAAGTCATTCAGGGGATGGTCGTCGGGCAGGTCCGGCATCCCGTGGAACTCGAAATTGCGGGTCAGCTTCGGGGCGCCGCCGTTCTTGACGTAGATGCTCACCACCGCCGGCTTCACCTTGTCGGCGAGTTCGGCGAAGCTGAGGGGCGCTGCCCCGTAAGGCGTCATGACGGTCGGCGCCGGAGCGCTTTCGGTCTTCGTGACCGGCGCGGGAGCGCTCTCCGCCTGCACCGTTGTCGTTGTGAACACCGAGCCGAATCCCGTGACGTTGGCGCCGACGAGGCCTCCGGCAAGCAAGCCGGCAAGCACCAGAGCCGACGGCTTGAGCAGCGCCTTCAACCGCGATGGGGTGTGTTTGGGCTCGTTGGAATTGGTCATGACAATCTGTCCTTTTTGCCTGCCGGGGGGCGTCCCGCCGCTGGGATCGCCCTATTTTTCAGCGCTTGAATGCCTGAAAGCTCGCCCGAATGCTTGAATGTCTCATAGCCTATATAGGGAGCCCGCCCTTACCTGGCCCTGTCCGCGGCATTAATTTTTGGTAAGAATCGCTCAGGGCCGTCCGAGTCTGGCCGCCTGCTTCGCATTGTCTCCGCCAAAACGGGCGATTTTGAGTCGCCATTTTGGGTCGCTTGCCTCAGCCCGGCGCCGGCTCCTTGAGCCTGGTGACGATCACCGAGGACCGCTCCAGAGTCTGGTGCACCGGGCAGCGGTCGGCGATCTGCTTGAGGCGCTCTCGGTCGCCCTCCCCGAGCGCGCCTTCGATCTCCAGCTCCCGTTCGAAGCGGTCGACATAGCCTTCGCGTCCCTCGCCGCAATCGGCGCAGTCCTCGGCGTGAACCTTGCCGTGGCGGACGTGAACCCTGACCCGCTCGAGCTTGAGCTTCTTGCGCGCCGCATAGAGCCGCAGCGTCATCGAGGTGCAGGCGCCGAGCGCGATCGAGAGGAAGTCGTAAGGCGAGGGTCCGGTGTCGCCGCCGCCGTAATCGGCCGGCTCGTCGGCCAACAGCCGGTGGCCGGCGGAGACCACCTCCTGCTGGAACTTGCCGTTGCCCGTGTCGGCCACGCTCACCACGTTGCGCGCGCCCGGGAAAGGAAGCACCCGCGCCTCCCCCGTCTCCGCCACGTAGCGCGACGACCAGGCGGCGAGCATGTCGGCCACATAGACCGCGTCCTCGCGGCGGGAGAGCAGATGATCGGCGCCGTCCAGCGAGATGAAGCTCTTGGGGTGCTTGGCCGCCTCGAAGATCGCGGCCGCGTTCTCGATCCCCACGACCGGATCGAGCGGCGCGTGGAAGACCATCAGCGGCTTCTTCATGGCGGCGATGCGTTTGCGCACGGTCTGCGCCTTGAGGTCGTCGACGAACTGCTTGGTTATGGTGAAGCCGCGGCCGGCGAGCGAGACCCGGGCTAGGCCCTTTTCCTCGATTTCCTCAAGCTTGGCGCCGAAATGGGCGATCACGTGCTCGGCGTCGGCGGGCGCGGCGATGGTGGCCACCGCCTTGACCTCGGAGAGCTCCCCCGCCGCCGCCAGCACCGCCGCGCCCCCCAGGCTGTGGCCGATCAGAAGGTGGGCCGGCCCGTGATGCTCGCGCAGATGCTCGGCCGCCTTGATCAGGTCCTGGACGTTGGAGGAGAAATTGGTGTTGGCGAAGTCGCCCTCGCTCTGCCCCAGCCCGGTGAAGTCGAAGCGCAGCACCGCGAAGCCGCACCCCGCCAGCTCGCTCGAGATGCGCGCCGCGGCGAACACGTCCTTGGAGCAGGTGAAGCAATGGGCGAACAGCGCATAGGCGCGCGGCTTGCCGGCGGGAAGCTCCAGACGGGCGGCGAGCTCGTCTCCCTGGGCGCCCCGGAATGTGAGCTTCTGGGAGGATTTGGCCATGGCGCGGCTCCTTGCGGGAAATCTGATCTGCGGGCGGGCGGTTCGGACACCCGAAAGATGGGTCGCGGCGCACCCCCCGGCAAGGCGCTCCCTCAGCCCTCTCCGGCGAGCTTCTTGAGCCTGCGCTTCTCGGCCTGGGTCAAGGCGGGCGCCGAACCCGGAGCGGCGGTACCGCGATGACCGCCATAGCTGCGCCAGAACGCCGCTGCCCCGACCAGCAGCACGATGAAGGGCCCGGCCCACAGCAGCAGCGTCGCCGGTTCCAGGCGGGGCTTGAGCAACACGAACTCGCCGTAGCGGGCGACGACGAAGTCGACGACTTGGCCGTCGCTGTCGCCGGCCTCGAGCCGGTCGCGCACCAGCAGGCGCAGATCGCGCGCCAGCGGCGCCTCGGAGTCGTCGATCGACTGGTTCTGGCAGACCAGGCAGCGCAAATGCGCCGAGATCGAGCGCGCCCGCGCCTCCAGCGCCGGGTCGCTCAGCATCTCGTCGGGCTGGACCGCCCAGGCCGGCGGCGAGAGGAGCGGAGAGACGAGGAGCGGCGGTCCGGCGAGCGTGACGGCGATCAGAGCCGCCACAATCGGTGTTGTGCGCGCCATCGCCCCTACTCCGCCGGCGCCGGTTGGGCGGTCCGGCGCGCGCGCCGCGGCGCGCCCACCCGCAGCCGCCGGTCGCTGAGCGAGGCGAGCCCGCCGGCGAACATGATGCCCGCGCCGATCCAGATCAGCCGCACCAGCGGGTTGAAGTAGATCCGCACCGCATAGCCGCCGTCCTTGAGCTCGTCGCCCAGCACCGCGTAGAGATCGCCGCGCCAGGAGGCGTGGATGCCGGCCTCGGTGGTGGTCGTCTGCCGCACCTCGTAGAACCGCTTCGACGGGCTCAGCCGGGTGACCGGCGCGCCCGCCCGGGCGACGTCGAACAGCCCCACGAGCTCGCGGTAATTGGGGCCCTTGGCTGGCGCCACGCCCTTGAAGGTGAGCGCGTAGCCCGCGATCTGCGCCTCCTCGCCCGGCTTCATGGCGAGGATCGCCTCCGACCGCCAGGCGCTGGTCGCGACGATGCCGAGCACCGCGACGCCCAGACCGAAATGGGCGAGCGCCGTGCCATAGGCCGCCCGCGGCAGGTTGACCGCGCGCCGCGCCGTCTCGGACCAGGAGACCTGGAACGCCTTGACGCGCAGGCCGAGCTCGCCAATAGCACCCGCCATCAGCCAAACGGCTATTCCCACCCCCACCGGCGCGAGCCACGGGCCCCGCCCCTGCACGGCCGCCGTCAGAGCGAGCGCCGCCGCGCCCGCTACCGCGGCCACCACCAGCCGCTGGGCGGCGCCGGCGAGATCGCCCCGCTTCCAGGGCAGCACCGGCCCGAAGGGGACCGCGAGGAGGAGCGGAATCGAGAGCGGCACGAAGGTTGCGTCGAAATAGGGTGCGCCGACCGAGATCTTCTCGCCCGTCAGCGCCTCCAGCGCCAGCGGATAGAGCGTGCCGATGAAGACCGTGGCGCAGGCGGTGATCAGCAGCAGATTGTTGAGCACGAGGGCGCCCTCGCGGCTGATCGGCGCGAACAGATCACCCTGGCGGAGCGCCGGCGCGCGCCAGGCGAATAGTGCGAGCCCGCCGCCGATGAAGGCCCCCATGATGGCGAGGATGAAGACGCCGCGGGCGGGATCGACGGCGAAGGCGTGCACCGAGGTGAGCACGCCCGAGCGCACCAGGAACGTCCCCATCAGGCTGAGCGAAAAGGTCAGGATCGCGAGCAGGATTGTCCAGATCTTGAGCGCCTCGCGCTTCTCCATCACCAGCGCCGAATGCAGCAGCGCCGTGCCCGCCAGCCAGGGCATCAGCGAGGCGTTCTCGACCGGGTCCCAGAACCACCAGCCGCCCCAACCGAGCTCGTAATAGGCCCACCACGAGCCCATGGCGATGCCGAGGGTGAGGCACATCCAGGCGGCAAGCGTCCAGGGCCGCACCCAGCGCGCCCAGGCGGCGTCCGCCTTGCCCTCGATCAGCGCGGCGACGGCGAAGGAGAAGGCCATGGAGAAGCCGACATAGCCCGCATAGAGCAGCGGCGGATGGAAGGCGAGCGCCGGGTCCTGCAGGATCGGGTTGAGGCCCTGGCCCTCGAAGGGCGCCGGATCGAGCCGCGCGAACGGGTTCGAGGTGGTGACGATGAAGGCGAGGAAGGCGACCGCGATGGCGCCCTGGCAGGCTAGCACCAGGGCGCGCAACCGCTCCGGCAGATTGGCGCCGAAGCTCGCCACCGCCGCGCCGAACAGCGCCAGGATCAGCACCCACAGCACCATCGAGCCCTCGTGATTGCCCCACACTCCGGAGAGCTTGTAGAGCAGCGGCTTGGTCGAATGTGAGTTGGCGTAGACGTTGGCGAGCGAGAAGTCCGAGGCGACGTAGGTGGCGGTGAGGCAGCCGAAGGCGATTGCCACCAGCGCGAGCTGGGCCTGGGCGGCGGGTGCTGCGGCGCGCATCAGGATCGGCTCCCCCTTGCGCGCGCCCAAGAGCGGCAGCGCGGTCTGCGCCAGCGCCATGGCGAGCGCCAGAATCAGGGCGAAATGTCCGGTTTCGGCGATCATGACCTTTAGGGCATCTTCGGCGGCGGTTGGGCGGCGGCGCCGCGCCACACGCCCTGCTTCTTGAGCGCCTCGGCCACCTCCGGCGGCATGTAGGTCTCGTCGTGCTTGGCGAGCACGCTGTCGGCGACGAAAGTGCCCGAGGCGTCGAACGCGCCTTCGCTCACCACCCCCTGGCCCTCGCGGAAGAGATCGGGCAGCAGCCCCTCATAGGTGACGCGCACCGCGTTGCGCGTGTCGGTGACGGTGAAGTAAACGGTGGTGCCGGGGCCGCGCTCGACGCTGCCCTCGGCCACCAACCCGCCCAGGCGGAACCGCTTGCCCGCCTGCATCGGCTTGGCCGCCACGTCGCTCGGGCTCAGGAAGAACACGATGCTGTCGTTGATCGCCGACAGCACCAGCGCGGCGGCCAGCCCCAACAGGGCGAGCCCGCCGATGATCATGGCGCCCCGGCGCTGTTTGCGCGTCATCGCGTTTCCTCCGGTTGCGGCATCGAAATCCTCACAAGCCCAGCTCCTGCTTGAGCGACTGCAATTGGGCGAGCGCCTTGGGGTCGCCCTCGAAATTGGCCCGCGCCGTCTCCAGCGCCTCGCGCGCCTGCTGCCGCCTGCCCAATACCATGTAGGAGCGCGTCAGCCGCAGCCAACCCTGAAGGTCGTTGCCGTTCCGCGCCAGGCGGCCGGCGAGCCCCTCGACCATGTCGTTGATCATGGCGTTGCGCTGGTCAGCGCTCATGCGCGCGGCCGCCGCCACCTCCTCCGGGCCCGGCTCCTTCGGCTTGGCCGCCTGGGGCTGTTTGCCGAGCTTGGCTTCGGCTTCCGCGATCTGCTCCTCGACGAAGGGCCGCCACGGCGTCCGCTCGTCCGCATTGGCGATGAGCGCGCGCCAGGCCGCGACCGCCTCGGCGATCCGTCCGTCCTGCTCGAGCGCGACGCCGAGCCAGAAGCGCGACTTCGGCCGGTCGGGATCGTGCTTGAGCGCGCCCTCGAAGGCCTTGCGGGCGTTTTCGCCGACGACGCCGTTGTCGGCGAGCGCGCGCGCCTCGCCATAGCCCTCGAGCCGGCCCGCGGTCTCGCCCAGGAGCGCGTTCGCCCGGCGGTAGGCGTGGGCCGCGTCCTGGAAGCGGCCGAGCCGCGCGTAGACGGGCGCGATCACGTCCCAGCCGAGCCCGTCCTCGGGGTGCGCGCGCAGCCGTTCCTCGACCTGGGCGACCAGCCGGGCGATGCCATCTGGGGTTGTTTCGGCGCTGTCCGCGGCCCGCATCCGCTCGGCGTGCGGCGCGTCGTGCAGGCCGGGCGAGCCGAACGAGAGATAAAGCGCGAGGCTCAGCGCCGGAACGGCAATCGCCGCGCCCATCAGGATCCTGGCCTCCGCCAGCCGCCCCCGGCCCGGCGCGCGCCTGGCGCGCTTTTCCGCTTGCTTGCGCTCGTCCGCCGCCAGCAGCCGCCGCGAGATCTCGATCCGCGCCGCCTCCGCCTCCCGTTCCTCGATCTGGCCGCGCGCGAGCTCCGCCTCCAGCTCCTTGAGTTGATCGGCATAGACGGCGACGTCGCCGCCGCCCTCGCCGCCGCCATCGCGCAACAGCGGCCACAGCAGTGCCGCGAGCGCCAGCGCCGTCAGGGCGGCGAATATGATCCACAATTCCATGGCGACCCAATAGCGCGCCGCGCCGCGCTCGGCAAATCCGCAACGCGCGGATCGATCAAAAGACGGTGAACGGGACGCGCGGCGCGAACCGGCCTATCCGACGCTGCGCCAAGTGCCGTCGGGCTCTCGGCAGGCCTTGCCCTTCATGGTTTGCGGCTGAGCGCCGATAAAGATGCTGTGGGCGTAGACGCGGCAATATTGATTGCCCGACACATAGGGCTTGTCCGCCACCACCGTGCCGTGATGCCCCGACTGCGGATTGCTCCAAGGTGCTGCGACGCCGGCCGTGCCGTATTCGAGCGCGCGGTACTCCGCCGCCATCGCCGCCCGCCGGTCGGCCTCGCTCAGGCTGCGCCCCATCCCGCTGCTGGCGACGCCTCCCACCACCATGCCGACGGCGGTGGCGATCGTGCGGTTTTGGTTTCCGGCCGTCTGGTTGGCGGCGACGTCCCGCGGCGGGGTGTCGCTCATCGAGTTTACCCTCGACCTGTATCCCCGGCCGCAACCCAAGGTCAGGCCGAGGATCAAGGCGGCGGCTATGAGAATGATCGGCTTCATCGCCTATCGCCCTTGCGGTCTTGGCGAAGCATACACCCCATTCCATTCCAGGCGATGTCGCAAACCCGGCGTCTTGGGTCTTCGCGGAATCCTTCCGGTTTAGCGCCGCAATTCCGGCAAAAGTTCGGCGGCGGCGGATTATCCCGGCAGCGCCGCCTCAGGCGGCCGGCAGCCGCAGCCGCGCCCGCAGCCCCCCGAGCGGCGAGACGTCGAGCTCGAAGCGGCCCTTGTAGAGATGGGCGAGGTCGGCGACGATCGAAAGCCCCAGCCCCGATCCTGGCTTGGTCTCGTCGAGCCGCCGGCCGCGCTTGACCGCCGCCGCCCGCTCGGCCCGCGACAGGCCCGGCCCGTCGTCGTCCACGTCGATGACGATCGCGCCGGAAGCGCCGTCGGCCCCGCTTTCCGTCTCCGTTCCGACGCTGACCTCGACGCGCGCCTGCGCCCACTTGCAGGCGTTGTCGAGCAGATTGCCCACCATCTCCTCGAAATCCTGCTTCTCGCCCTGGAACTTGAGCCCCTTGGGACAGGAGATGTCGAGGGCGACGCGGTTGTCGTCGTGGATGCGCCCGATCGCGCGGGCGAGCCCGTCGATCACGGGTTTGACCTCGGTCAGCCCGCCGATCACGCCGGAGCGCGCGGCGACCCGGGCGCGGTCGAGGTGATGGGCGATCTGGGTCCGCATCAGATCGGCCTGAACCGCCACCGTCTTGGCCAGCGCGGTGCGCTTGCCGCGCGCCTCGTTGGTGATCACGCTGAGCGGCGTCTTCAGCGCGTGCGCCAGATTGCCCACATGGGTGCGCGCCCGCTCGACCACGTCGTTGTTGGAGCGTATCAGCGCGTTGAGCTCCTCCTGAAGGGGGGCGATCTCGCGCGGGTAGTCGCCCTCGAGCCGGCTCGCCTCGCCCGAGCGGATCGCCTGCAGCCCCTCGCGGATCGCCCGCAGCGGCCGCAGGCCGAAACGCACCTGGAACAGGGTCGCCAAGACCAGGCCGACGCCGAAGATCGAAAGCGCGGCGATCACCATTACCTTGAAGTCGGCAATCTCCTTTTCGATCTCCGCGTCGGGACCGGCGACCATGAAGGCGTGGATGTTCGGGCCCAGCGCCACTGCCCGCTCGATGATCCGCAGCCGCTGCCCCTTCGGCCCTTTGACATAGGCGCGCTTGAGGCCGCTGGTGTCGGGCTTGATGCGGCGCGAGGGCAGTTCGAGCACCTCGGCCAGCAGCGAGGTCGAGGCGTAGATCGGCCGCGCCACCGGCAGCCCCCCCTCGAACGGCGTGATCTGCCAGTACCAGCCCGACAGCGGCAGATTGAATTCCGAGATGCCGAGGTCGGGCGGCGGCATCAGCTCGCCGGAGGTCGAGTTCACGCTCTCCGCCAACAGGTCGGTGAGAAAGGTGTTGAGGCGGGCGTCGAAGCTCCGCTCGACGGCGCCGCGGAACAGCGAAATCAGCACCACCGCCGCGATCGGCAGCACGATTAGCGTCCACGCCGCCGCCGAGGCGAACAGGCGGAACGAGAGCGAATTAGGTAGGAATTTCATCCTGGGGATCTGCGAGGCTGTAGCCGAGCCCCCGCACGGTCTTGATGCAGTCGGCCGGAATCTTCTTGCGCAGGCGGCCGATGAACACCTCGATGGTGTTCGAGTCGCGGTCGAAATCCTGCTCGTAGAGATGCTCCACCAGTTCGCTGCGCGAGACCACGCGGCCGCGGTGATGCATCAGATAGGAGAGCAGGCGGAACTCGTGGGAGGTGAGCTTGACCGCCGCCCCGTCGATGGTGACGCGCGCCGTCTTGGTGTCGAGGCGGATCGGCCCGCACTCCATTTCGCTGGTCGCCTGTCCGGCCGAGCGCCGCAGCAGCGCGCGCACCCGCGCCAGCACCTCCTCCATGTGGAACGGTTTGGCGACGTAGTCGTCGGCGCCGGCGTCCATGCCGGCCACCTTGTCGCTCCAGCGGTCGCGCGCGGTGAGGATCAGCACCGGCATGGTGCGCTTGTCCCGCCGCCACTGCTCTAGCACCGAGATGCCGTCCATGGTTGGCAGCCCGATGTCGAGGATCACGGCGTCGTAGGGTTCGGTGTCGCCGAGGAAGTGGCCCTCCTCGCCGTCAAACGCGCAGTCGACCGCGTAGCCCGCGTCCTTGAGTGCGTTGACGAGCTGCCGATTGAGGTCGGGATCGTCTTCCACCACCAAAAGCCGCACGTGCAAGACCGCCTTTCCTGGCCGACGCGCCGTTGCGGCGCACGGCCCGTTGTTACTGCCGGCCGCTCGAGGCGTCCACCACCACCCGTCGCAGCTTATTGTTGTCGGGGCGCAGCAGAAACACGAAATAGACGTAGCGCTCCCCCGCCCGGCAGAATTTAACGTTGACCAGCGTCTCGCCCTGAAACCGTCCCTGGGCCAGCGCGCTCGCCCTCTCCGACCCGATCAGGCCGTGCTGGGCGATGATCGGACGGGCCTCCGACCACGGTATGCAGTCGGCCGCGCGCGCCATCGTCGGCGCCGGCGTGAGCGCGCCCACGACCGCCGCTGCGGCGATGATCGTGCCTTTCAGTCCCAAGGGATGTCTCCAGCCTGTGAGGATCATGGCTCAGCCTAGCCGAACTTCCCTGAACTGGACATGAATGCGGGCATCGGACATCGGTCATCTCCGGCGCGGCGCGGCCGGGTCCCGGATCACGAAGCGGTCCATTTTCTCCACCGGAATGCCCCGTTCGCTGCGCGCGAAACCGCTCACCGATATGCCCGCCTCGCGCACCGTGCCGGGATCGCCGGAGACGAGCGGATGCCACCAGTGAAGCTCCTTGCCCTCGGCGACCAGCCGGTAGGCGCAGCTCTTGGGAAGCCAGTCGAGGGTGCCCGCATTGGCGGGGGTCAAATGGATGCAATCGGGCACTCGCGCGTGGCGGTTGGCGTAATCGCCGCAGCGGCACGAGCCGATGTCGAGCAGGTGGCAGGCGAGCTTGGTGTGGTAAAGCTCGCCGCTCTCCTCGTCCTCCAGCTTGATGAGGCAGCAGCGGGCGCAGCCGTCGCACAGCGACTCCCACTCCCCGGCCGTCATTTCGGCCAGCCCCTTGCGCCGCCAAAAGGCTTGATCTTGTTCCGCCATCGGCTATCCCTTTATCGCGGAATTGCCAGAATTGAATGCCTATATCTTATGTATAGTCGCAATAGCTGTTGGCACCTAAGCTGGAGGAGCGTCCAAGGACGCCCCCGAAGCGGTCCCGCGAAACGGACGGTCACGTGCTCAACTGGAATCTGAAAAGCCGCATGAGCAAGCCGCGAGTCGACTGGCTCGCGCTTGATTCGTGGATCGATTCCTCGCTTTACGGCGCCTGGGAGCAGCTACGCGACGCCTGGAGCAGCTATTCGAGCTTCTTCGCCCGCTTCCACGTCACCGGCCTCAAATGGGTGCTCGCCGAGGTCTCCTCCGAATCGCTCACCCTCGGCGCCGGCGGCCTGGTGGTGATGCTCGCCCTGGCGCTTCCCGCCTTCGAGGAGACCACCGATTCATGGAAGACGGCGGGCGATTTCAGCGTCACCTTCCTCGACCGCTACGGCAACGAGATCGGCAAGCGCGGCATCCTGCATTCCGACGCCGTGCCGTTGGCCGACATCCCCGACCACATGATCAAGGCAACGCTCGCCACCGAGGACCGGCGTTTCTTCGAGCATTTCGGCATCGACGTCATCGGAACCCTGCGCGCCATGATCGAGAACGCGCGCGCCAACGACGTCGTCCAGGGCGGCAGCTCGATCACCCAGCAGCTCGCCAAGAATTTGTTCCTCTCGCCGGAGCGCTCGTTGCAGCGCAAGATCAAGGAGGCCTTCCTGGCGGTGTGGCTGGAGGCGCGCCTCTCCAAGAAGGAGATCCTCAAGCTCTATCTCGACCGCTCCTATATGGGCGGCGGCGCCTTCGGCGTGGAAGCGGCCGCCCAGTTTTATTTCGACAAGTCCATCCGCGACGTCAATCTGGCGGAGGCGGCGATGCTGGCGGGGCTGTTCAAGGCGCCGACGCGCTTCGCCCCGCATATCGACCTGCCGGCCTCGCGGGCCCGCGCCAACGTCGTCCTCAACAATCTGGTCGAGTCCGGCCACATGACCGAGGGCCAGGTGCACGGCGCCCGCCTCAACCCCGCCAAGATCGTCGACCGCAGCGACTTCTACAGCCCCGACTGGTTCCTCGATTACGCCTTCGAGGAAGTGCAGCGGCTGATGAAGGACAAGCACGAATACGTCCTCACCGCGCAGACCACCGTGGATATCGGCCTGCAGCGTAACGCCGAGGAGGTGATCGAGACCACGCTGCGCCAGTTCGGCCGCGGGCAGCGGGTCAAGCAGGCGGCCCTGGTGTCGATGGAGCCCGACGGCGCGGTCCGCGTCATCGTCGGCGGCCGCGACTACGGCGAGAGCCAGTTCAACCGCGCCACCCACGCCCGCCGCCAGCCGGGCTCCTCCTTCAAGCCCTACGTCTATCTGACCGCGCTGGAGAACGGCTACACCCCCAGCTCGCCCGTCGTCGACGGCCCCGTCGGCTGCGGCCGCTGGTCGCCGCGCAACTATTCGGGCGGCTATAGCGGACGCATGATCATGGCGCATGCGCTGATGCGCTCGATCAACACCGTGGCGGTTAAGCTGTCGCTCGCCGTAGGCCGCGAAAAGGTCGTGGCCAATGCCAAGAAGCTCGGTCTCAACGTCCGCAAGAGCTGTTCAATGGCACTCGGCGACACCGGCATCACGCCGCTCCAGCACACCGCCGCCCACGCGGTGTTCGCCGCCGGCGGCAAACGCGCGCCCCCCTATGTCATCGAGGAGATCCGCAACTCGAAGGACGAGCTCATCTACCTGCACGAGCGCGACGAGCCGCCGCCCAAGCAGATTTTCGAGCGCAAATATATCGAGCAGTTGAATTCCATGCTTGGTCTGGTGGTGACCAGCGGAACCGGGCGTGCCGCCCAGCTCGACTTCACCGCCGCCGCCGGCAAGACCGGCACCAGCTCGAGCTGGCGCGACGCCTGGTTCATGGGCTTTACCGGGCAGTACGTCACCGGCGTGTGGTTCGGCAATGACAATTTCACGCCCATGGGCCGCGTCACCGGCGGCAGCCTGCCGGCGCGGGCGTGGAAGGAGTACATGACCTACGCCCACACCACCGACAACATCCCCCAGATCCCGGGGCTCGAGATCCACCCCAACCAAATCGCGGCGATGAACCGGATCGCCCAGCTCCGCCAGGCCGATCCCTCGCTGGGGTCGCTTGGCAACCGCACCCGGCGGATGTCGAAACGCACCCGCGAGGTGCTCAAGCAGGTGCGCAAGCTGTTCAAGGATGCCGGCGGCGAGGACGGCGAGCGCCGGGCCGGCGGCGTCGGAGGAGAGGAGCCCAAGGCCGGCGGCCGCCGCACCGAGCTTGAAACCGGCGGGCGGAACCGGCTCGCCGCCGGACAACACCAAGCCCCCTGACCTGCGGCAAAAACAACGCTCCCGGCTTCAACGCGGTTCCAATCGCCCATGTTCCGATCGATGCCAACTATCGTGCAGTTCGTCGCCTATAGCGGATTGGCGGTGGCCGTCGGCCTGTCGTCCGCCTGGTACATGGTAGATCACGGCTCGCTGCTCACCACCGGCAGAAGCGGCCCCTGGTCGGTCTGGAGCCTGGCCGGCAATCCCGACGCCGATCCCTATACGCGGGCGCATTTCGCCCGCCAGGGCCGCCTCCCGGTCACCTCGACGAGCGCGCTTTACTACAGCACCGACCGTGACGACGAGGGCGACCGGCTGACCGCTGAGTGCGACTACGCCATCGAGGGCCAGCCGCTCGACGCCGCCTGGTGGAGCATCGCCGCCTACCGCGAGTCGGGCCGCCTGATCCCCAACAAGGCGGGCCGCTACGCCTTCTCCAGCCGCGACGTGGCGAGAAGCGGCGACGGTTCCTTCCGCATCGTGCTCTCCGCCCAGGCTCGGCCCGGCAACTGGCTGCCGACCACCGGCAGCGCCGAACTGCAGCTGATGCTGCGGATCTACGGTCCGCGCGCGCCCCGGGACTTCACCGGCGAGCGGCACCTCGACGCCAACCTCCCCAGCATCAAGCGGATCGCATGCCCATGAAGGTATCGTGGTACGGGGTCGTCTTGGCGCTGCTCTGCGCCGGCATCATCCACATCATCGCGGTGCTGTGGATTCCGCGGATCGCGCCGCGCAACGCCTGGACGCGGCTCTCGACGCTGGCCGACTTCAACACCCTCGTCGTCCTGCCGCGCCCCAGCCCGGCGCATCAAAGCCTTCCCCTGATGGCGCCGGACATGCGCTACGCCATCTGCCGCTACGATTTGTCCCGCGGCCCGGTCCGCGTGCGCACCTCGATTCCCGACGAGCTTTGGACCATCGCCTTCTACGACCCGAGCGGCGCCAATTTCTACACCATCAGAGGCGCCGACATTAACCGCGACGAGATCGAGATCGTCGTCTCGACCCAGACCAATGCCCTGCTCGACGACGAGACCAGCTCGCTCGTCGGCACCGAGGATTCCCTCATGGTGACGGCGCCGCAGGACCGGGGCCTGATGATGATTCGCGCGCCCCTGGCGGGCGCCATCTATGCCGAACGCACCGAAAGCGCGCTTCGCCAGGCGACCTGCGGACGCATGCTGCCGGGCGCGCAGGTGGCGCGCTAGAGCCGTCCGGCCTCCCGTGGTCAGCGCGCGGGACGCGCGTCGGCGGTCTTGGCCGTATAGGGCGGGGTGAGCGGCATCGGCGGCGCGCCGGCCGGCCCCGGGGGCGGCGGCGGCATTGGCTGTGCCGAGGCCAGGTGGAACTGGTCCACCTCGTAGCGCAGCGCCAGCGACCGCTCGTAGAGGTGATTGAGCGATCCCTCCACCGGCCCGGCATCGGCGGCGGGCGTCTCCAGCTTGGAGCGGTCGATCGCGCGTCTGAAGGCGGCGACGCGGTTGTCCAGGTCCCCGAACGTGCCCTCCATGAAGTGGTAGTTCTCCTCCACCCGGTTGACGGCGTTGTCGGCGTCGTTCCGCGAATAAGCGGGCCCGCCGTCGGCCAGCGCCATCAGCCGCCGCCGGTCGGCCAGCAGAACCTTGCGCGCGGCCTGCGCGAACCGCGTCAGTGCCTCGTGGTCGGCGTTGAGCTGGTCGTCGATCGCGGCCATCCGCGAGGGGCCGTTGATGCGTCGTGTCGCGGTCAGGTGGTTGGCGTAGCCGCCCTCGTTATAGGGGATGAGGGCGGCTGGCAGCGGCTCGCGCACCTCGGTGCGCAGCCGGAAGGCCGTCTTGCGCATCCGGATTTCGTCGTCGGTCAGGTTGTAGAGGGAGGGCTTGCCGCCCGCCATCAGGTGGTCGGTGACGTCGTAGAAGGCTTGGTTGAGGAGCACGGTGCCGTGCTTGGGACGGCCGAAATCGCCGGTGAGGCCGCAGCCCTGGACCGCGACTGCGAGCACCACGGCGAGCGCCGCCCTATGGACCGCGCGGACCCGGCGCGGGGTCGGGACCGGCGTTCCCCTCCGCGTCTCGCGCCGCGCCGGCGGGAATTGCATCTCTCGACTTGATTTCATACGCATAACACTCATACGCAAACTCGCTCTACTGGTTACGCACACGCCACTCCAGGCGGCCGCGCCGCCCGGCCGCTACCCTTGGGTGTGGGCGGATGTCAGGGCGTCTGCCGGCCCGTTCGGCTTGGCGCGGCGTTCGATTCGCACGCCGGGGAAGATGATGATCTCGGCGCTCTTCGTCCGCGCGACCGGCGCCGTACCCTTCTCATCCCCCTTGCTGGACCGCGCCGCGTGCTTGGGAAATTCCAGGATCTTGGCCATGGTGCCTTCCTTGGCCCGC
>CAYVYD010000007.1:0-2852 GCA_964454415.1 uncultured Hyphomicrobiaceae bacterium
TCAACTTCGTCAACCTGACCGGACAGGGCGACCGCAACTATTTCGACGCCCGCCTCTATCATTTCGGCGCCCTGACCTTCCAGGATTCCGCCGAGTCGGAGTCGTGGGTCCACCCGGTCATCGACTACAACCACATCTTTTCCGATCCCGTCCTGGGCGGCGAGCTCAGCTACACCTCGAATGTGCTGAGCCTTTCCGCGGAGGATAGCGCCGATTCCAACCGGCTTATCAACGAGCTCAGCTGGCGGCGCTCACTGATCAGTCAATCCGGTCAGATCTTTACCCCGTTCTTTGCCGCCCGCGGCGATCTCTACAAGGTCTCGAACGTCTACGATCCGGTGACCGGCTACGGCGCCGACAGCGACACCACCGCGCGCGGCATGGTGACGGGCGGTCTCGAATACCGCTATCCCTTCGTCGCCTATAGCAATTTCGGCTCCCACGTCTTCGAGCCGATCGGCCAGATCATCGCTAGGCCCAGCATCGATAATCAAAAGGACGTTCCCAACGAGGACGCGCTCAGCCTGGTGTATGACGACACCTTGCTGTTCGACATCGACAAGTTCTCCGGCTACGACCGCATCGAGGAAGGCAGTCGCGCCAATGTCGGCATACGCTACACGTTGCAGGCCAATAATGGCGGTTACATCCGCGCCGTTCTGGGCCAGAGCTACCAGCTCGCCGGCGACAATGAATTCGCCGTCGACAGCGGACTGCATAGCACCCGCTCCGATTACGTCACCGGCCTTTACATTCAACCGTTGCAGACCCTGGGTTTCATCGGCCAGGCCCGGTTCAACGAGGACAATCTCGACCTCCAGCGCACCGACCTAACGACTTATCTGAACACCGGTCCGCTCACCAGCTCGGTGAGCTATTCGAGCCTGCGGGCGCAACCGGCGCTTGGCATACCGCAGGACAGGGAAGAGCTCTTGAGCAGCGCGCAGGTCCTGCTCACCGATTACTGGTCGTTGTTCGGCAACATCCGCTACGACATCGAGACCGATCAAAGGATCACAGATGCCGTGGGCGTGCGCTACTCGGATGACTGTTTCGCGCTGTCGGTGTCCTACACCGAAACCTTCATCCGCGACCGCGACCTGACACCCGACGAGCGGGTCATGCTCCGCTTCGAATTCAAGCATCTGGGCGCCTTCGACGTGGACGCGGGCTCGGTTGGCGGCTGAGCCCTAGCCGCCGCGGCCCCACTCGGCCCCACTCGGCCATGGCGGGCCGTTTACTTCTTTGCCATTTTGCGGTCATTGTTAGTCGGCAAGAACGCTTACTCGGAGTGGGCGGCGCCTCGCCTGGCCCGACGGGTTGGAGGCGGCCCTCGAAAAGGCCGCGACGAACCGGCGCCGCAGCGATTTCAAGATGCAAGAGAGACGATCCTTTTCATTGGCCCGCTTGTTCGCCCTGCTGACGGCTCTGGTTTGGCTAGGGGTTGCGCCGGCCGTTGCCCAGAGCGAGCTTTCGATCGTCGCGCTCGTCAATGACGAGCCGATCTCGGCCTACGACGTCATGCAGCGCATGCGCTTCGTGTCGGTGACGACCCGCAAGCAGCCCTCGGCGGCGATGCGCAAGACGGTTATCGACGACCTGATCAACGAACACCTGCAGCTTCAAGAGGCGAAGAAGCAGAACATCACCGTGACCGACGATGAGGTGAACAAGGCCCTCGGCAACATCGCCAAGGGCAACAACATGACCGCCGATCAAATGGTCCAGGCGCTTGCCAAGCTCGGCATCAATGCCGGCACCTTCAAGAACAGGCTCAAGGCGATGATAGCCTGGCAACAGGTGGTTCGGCGCAAATTCGCGAGTCAGGTCCAGGTCACGGAATCAGACGTCGAGAAGGCGTTGGGCGTGGGTGAGGCGAAGATCGAAAAGACCGAGTTCGAGCTGCGGCGCGTCCGCCTCAAGGTGCCAAGCGGCGCCGGTCAGTCGGCCTTTACCGCGCGTCTGGCGGAGGCCGAGCGGTTGCGCGCCAAGTTCGAGACGTGCGACTCGATTTCGGATCTGGTGGGCCGCTTGGGCAACGCCTCCGTGCAGTCGCTTGGCAAGAAGACCGCCGATCAAATCGAGCAGCCCGCCCGCGCCTATCTGCTGAACGCCAGCACGGGGCAAATGACGCCGGCCACCGTCACCTCGAGCGGCGTCGAGCTTTTCGCGGTATGCGGAAAACAAGCGGCCAAGGGGGGCGATCCGACGAAGCGCAAGGCGGTCGAGAACAAGCTGCGGCAGCAGGAATTCGTGCGCATGTCGAGCCGCTTCATCCGCGACCTGCGCCAAGACGCCTACATCGAAATCCGTTAGAGCCGATGGCCGACGTCATCCTTGACGACCAGGGGGCAGGGCAGGCCGCCCGCGGCGGGGCGCCCCTGGTGCTGACCATGGGCGATCCGGCGGGCGTGGGGCCGGACATCGCGGTTACCGCCTGGGCGCGGCGGCGGCGCGAGGCCGTCCCCGCCTTCGTCGTTGCGGGCGACGCCGGCCTCCTCGCCGCCCGGGCCGAAGCCCTTGGGCTTGACGTGCCCGTCGAATGCGTCGCCACGCCCGCCCAAGGCGGCCAGGCCTTCCCCGCGGCGCTCGGCGTTCTGCATGAGAGCCTCCCCTGCGCCGTCACGCCTGGCCAACCGGCCGCGCAGGCCGCGCCCGCCGTCATCGCGGCGGTGGAGCGGGCCGTCGGTCTCGTCATGGGCGGGGAGGCACGCGCCATCGTCACCGGCCCCGTCAACAAGAAGCTGCTTTACGACGCCGGCCTCCCCCACCCCGGCCACACCGAGTTCCTTGGCGCCCTGGCGCGCGCCGCCGGCAAGCCCGCATCCCCCCTCATGATGCTGGTCTGCGAC
>CAYVYD010000007.1:2952-8052 GCA_964454415.1 uncultured Hyphomicrobiaceae bacterium
TCGGCCGACACGCTCTTCAGCGCGGCCCTGCGCGCCACTTACGACGCCGCCATCGCGATGTATCACGACCAGGCCCTGATCCCCATCAAGACGCTGGCCTTCGACACCGCCGTCAATCTGACCCTGGGACTGCCCTTCATCCGCACCTCGCCGGATCACGGCACCGCCTACGATCTCGCCGGCACCGGCCGGGCGCGCGCCTCCAGCGTGATCGCCGCCCTCAAGCTCGCGGACCGTATCGCTGCCCGCCAACCGGCGGCGGCGTGAGCGAGCCAGGCGGCACCGGCGCGCTCCCGCCGCTACGCGCGGTAATCGCCGCCCTCGGCCTCTCGGCCCGCAAGAGCTTGGGTCAGAACTTCATTCTCGATCTCAACCTCACCCGCCGCATCGCCACCGCGGCCGGTCCGCTCGAGGGCGTCGGCGTGCTCGAGATCGGCCCCGGGCCGGGCGGCCTGACGCGGGGACTCCTGGAGGAAGGCGCGGCCCGCGTGATCGCGGTAGAGCGCGACGAACGCTGCCTCGAAGCGCTCGAACAGATCGCCGCCGCCTATCCCGGCCGGCTCGAGATCCACGCGGCCGACGCGCTGAAATTCGACTGTGCGGGCCTTAGTGGCGAACGGCTGCGCATCGTCGCCAATCTCCCCTATGGCATCGCCACGCCGCTGCTCGTCGCCTGGCTGCGCGCGGCCCCATGGCCGCCCTGGTGGGACCGCATGGTGCTGATGTTCCAGCGCGAGGTAGCCGAGCGCATCACCGCCAGCCCCGGCTCCAAGGCCTATGGCCGGCTCTCGGTGCTGGCCCAGTGGCGCTCGCGCCCGCGCATTCTGTTCAAATTGCCGCCGGCCGCCTTCACCCCGCCGCCCAAGGTCTCCTCCGCCCTGGTCGAGTTCACCCCCATCGAAACCCCCTCCCCGCCCTGCGCGCTCCAGGCGCTGGAGGCGGTGACGGCCGCAGCCTTCGGTCAGCGGCGCAAGATGCTGAAGACGAGTTTGCGGCAGCTCACCGCCGCCTCCGACGAGCTGATCGCGGCGGCCGGCATCGAGCCGACGGTGCGTCCCGAGGCCTTGAGCGTCGCTCAGTTCGGCGCCCTGGCGCTCGCTTATCAGAAACAGAAGGGCCTATAGGTCGTGCTGCAGGGCGCGCACGAACTGTGCGAGCCCCGATTGGCGTGTCCGTCGGAGCCGTTCGGCGGCGAGAATCGCCTGGACCGCCGCGACGCTCATCTCGACGTCGCGGTTGACGATCACGTAATCGTATTTCCCCCAGTGCTGGATCTCGTTGGCGGCGCCCGCCATGCGCCGGGCGACCACCTCGGCGGTGTCCTGGGCCCTGCTCTTCAGCCGCTCCGCCAGCGCCGCGGCCGAGGGCGGCAGCAGGAACACCGTGACCAGGTCTTTCTCCGACGACGCCCTGAGCTTATCGGCGCCCTGCCAATCGATGTCGAACAGCATGTCCTGGCCCGCCGCTAACGCCGCTTCCACCGGTCCCTTCGGGGTGCCGTAGAAATTGTCGAAGACGAGCGCCCATTCGAGAAACTCGTCGCGGTCGCGCATCGCCGTGAACTCATCGGGCGAGACGAAGATGTAGTCCTTGCCGTCGATTTCGCCCGGCCGGGGCTCGCGGGAGGTGACCGAGACCGACATGTCGAGCCCCGCCTCCCGTTTCAGCAGCTCGCGCGCGATGGTCGTCTTGCCGGCCCCGGACGGCGAGGAAAGCACCAGCATCAGCCCGCGGCGGGCGATGGGCTGATCCGCCTTACTCAATGTTTTGCACCTGTTCGCGCAACCGGTCGATCACCGCCTTGAGGGCGAGGCCCGCCGTGGTGGTGGCGCCGTCATTGGATTTCGAGCAGATCGTGTTGGCCTCCCGGTTGAATTCCTGCGCCAGGAATTCGAACCGCCGGCCGACGGGTCCCTCGTCCTTGAGAAGGTTCCGGGCCGAGGCGATGTGGGCGCGCAGCCGGTCGAGCTCCTCGGCGATGTCGGCCTTGGTGGCGAGCAGAACGGCCTCCTGGTGCAGCCGTTGTTGATCGAAGTCCTGGCCGTCTTGAAGAAGCCGTGAAATTTGGCCCTGGAGGCGTTCCATGATCGCCTCGGGCGTGCGCGCGGGCGAGGCCTCGATCTCGCCGACCAGGCCTTCGATCTCCTCGATATGGGAGACGATCGCCTCTTCCAGGTGCCGGCCTTCGACCGCGCGGCTTTCAGCCACGTCGTCGAGCGCCTTGGCGAGGTCGGCGAGCACCAGCTCGTAGCGCGTTTCGGCCTGTTCCTCCTCCGCCTCGTCCACGAACTCGATGACGCCCTTGAGCCCCAGCAGCGCGTCGAGCGACGGCTTCTCCGCGTCGATCAGACCGCGCGCCTTCTCGACGATGCCGGCCACGTCCCGCAACGCCGATTCGTTGAGGCGAAGCTGACCCGTGTCGCGCTCGCGCTTGACCGCCAGATTGACTGTGCAGTTTCCCCTGACGAAGCGGCTCTTGCAGAGGTCGCGCGCCCTCGCCTCGATCGCCTCGAAGCCCGGCGGCAGGCGCAGCCTTACATCGAAGCCCCGCGCGTTGAGCGTGCGCGCCTCCCACGCCCATGCGAACGGCTCGTCGGCGCCATCGCGGCGGGCAAACCCTGTCATGCTCTTAAGCGCCATGCTCCCCCGTCCCCGCAGGCCTCGAGCCGCCCGCCCGCTCCATCGGCGCGGCGGGGGCGGAACTCGATCGATTCTGCGGAAGGACTGTACTTGCTCGCCATTGGCCCAACAAGCCGACAGCGGCCGCGCGGCTTCAGCGCAGGCGCGGATTGCGGTCAGGCAAAGGCACCTCCGGCCCGCTCAGCGCAGCGCCAGCCTCGCCGCTGCCCGCCGCCGTCTCCAGGGCGCCGGGGGGCGCCAGCGTCGGCGCCTCCGACGGCAGCCGGATCGAGCCGATGTCCGTTCCGGCCGCGATGTCCGGAACCAACGCCGATCCCATGCCCGGGAACATCATGGTGGGCGCCGCCTCCTCGCCCGCCTTCTCTTCCCCCGCTTCCTCGCCGCGCAGCGCCGCCATGCGCGCCTCCTCGGCTTCGCGGGCGCGCATCTCGGCCTCAATGATCCGCCACTTGGCGACGTTCTGGTTGTGCTCGGTGAGCGTCTTGGCGAAGACGTGACCGCCGGTGCCGTCGGCGACGAAGTAAAGCTCTTCGGTCTTGTCCGGCCGCAGCACCGCCTCGATCGAGGCACGTCCCGGATTGGCGATCGGCGTCGGCGGCAGGCCCGCCACCTGATAGGTGTTGTAGGGGCTGGCGTTCTCGAGCTCGCTCTTGAGGATCGGCCGCCCCAGCGTCCCGCGTCCCTCCGAGACGCCGTAGATGATCGTCGGATCCGATTGCAGCCGCATGCGTTTCCTGAGCCGGTTGATGAAGACGCCGGCGACCCGCTCGCGCTCGTCCGCCCGCCCGGTCTCCTTTTCCACGATCGAGGCGAGGGTGACCGCCTCCTCGGGCGTCTTGAACGGCAGTCTCGGGTTGCGCTTTTCCCAAACCTCGGCGAGGAATTTGCGCTGCTGCGCCTGCATCCGCTCGATCAGCTCCTGGCGTGAGGAGCCGCGGCTGAACTTGTAGGTCTCGGGCAGCAGGCTGCCCTCACGGGGGGGCTCGGCGATCTCGCCCTTCAGCACCGCTTCGGCATTGAGGCGCTCGACCACCTGCCAGCTTGTGAGCCCCTCGGGAATGGTGATCTTGTAGAGGATCGAGCGGCCCTCGACCAAGGTGTCGAGCACCTCGCGCATGCTGGCGTTCTTGGCGATCTGGTACTCGCCGTATTTCAGCTTGTCCTGGGCCTTGAAATAGAGCACGGCGGCCATGAACAGCCGCCTGTCGGCGATGACGTTTTCGCGCTCGAGGCGGCTGGCGATGGCGTTGACGCCGTCGCCCTTGGGAATGACGAGAACCATCGAATGGTCGAGCGGTCCCGGTTTGTCGTATTGCAGCTTGGCGTAATAGAACAGCCCGCCGACGCCCAGCGAGACGATGATCAACATCGTCATCACGGCGTTTAGAAAGCCGAAAAACGGGTGCAGCCGCCGCCGGCGCCTTTCCTCGGGCGGCTTCGGCGCCCGCGCCGGCTCCAGGGACTCTGCCGGGCTGCGTGGACGAATATCGGGAAGAGAATCGTCGTTGGCCGCCATTTTCGCCAAGGATCGTTCTACCGTGGAGCTGAAATCGTTATCAATAGTCATAACCGAACGTGAGGTTTACGCGATACTATCGGTAACTCTCACGTCGAATTATGGCGAAACACCGGATGGAATCGACGCCGATCCGGACTGGCGCCGCCGCCGCTTCAACTGTCGAAGCGGGTTATGATCAGCGAAGCGTTGGTGCCGCCGAAACCGAACGAATTGCTCAACACCGTGTTGATTTCGCGCGGCCGCGCCTTGTGCGGCACCAGATCGATCGCCGTCTCCACGGCGGGGTTGTCCAGGTTCAGGGTCGGCGGCGCCACGTTGTCCCGGATCGCCAGCGTCGCGTAGATCGCCTCGACCGCGCCCGCCGCCCCCAGCAGATGGCCAACGGCGGACTTGGTAGACGACATCGACAGCTTGCCGGCGGCGTTGCCGAACAGCCGCTCGACGGCGCCAAGCTCGATTTCGTCGCCCATCGGCGTCGAGGTGCCGTGGGCGTTGACGTAATCGATGTCCGCCGCCTCGATGCCGGCGCGCTTGATCGCCGCGGCCATGCAGCGATAGGCGCCATCGCCGTCCTCGGCGGGCGCGGTGATGTGATGAGCGTCGCCCGAGAGGCCGTATCCGATGATCTCGCCATAGATGGTGGCGCCGCGCGCCTTGGCGTGCTGGAGTTCCTCCAGCACCACGACGCCCGCCCCCTCCCCCATGACGAAGCCGTCGCGGTCCCTGTCATAGGGCCGCGAGGCGCGCTGGGGCTCGTCGTTGAACTTGGTGGAAAGCGCGCGGCAGGCGGCGAAGCCGGCGAGCGCCAGCCGGCAGACGGGCGATTCCGTGCCGCCCGCCACCATGACGTCGGCGTCGTCGAGGGCGATCAGCCGCGAGGCGTCGCCGATCGCGTGCGCCCCCGTCGAGCAGGCCGTCACCACCGCGTGATTGGGTCCCTT
>CAYVYD010000007.1:8152-24255 GCA_964454415.1 uncultured Hyphomicrobiaceae bacterium
GCCATGGCGAATACGATGAACTCGTCGACCTTGCGCTGATCCTTCGGCTCGGCCCAGTCGTCGGGATTGTAGGAGCCGTTCGAGCCATCGCCGCGCGGGATTTGGCACGCCACCTGGCACGCCAAATCGGAGACGTCGAACTCGGCGATACGCCTGGCCGCGTTTTCGCCGGCGATCAGACGATTCCACGATGCCTCAACGCCGCATCCGAGCGGCGAGACCATGCCCATCCCGGTGATGACAACGCGTCGCATGTGCTAATCGATTGACGATCTGTTCGGTTTTCGAGGTCGAATGCCGACATCACGGCGCTGGCGGCGAGTTCCGTATGTAGGCACGGGTTCACACGGACATATTAACTGTACGCCTTCCTGTGAAGGGGGGCCGCTCTAACCCGAATTCTTTTCGAGAAACTTTATCGCGTCACCGACGGTCAAAATCGTCTCGGCCGCATCGTCCGGAATCTCGCAACCAAACTCCTCCTCGAAGGCCATGACGAGCTCGACGGTGTCCAGGCTGTCGGCACCCAGGTCATCGATGAAGCTGGCCTTTTCGGTCACTTTTTCGGCTTCGACGCCCAGATGTTCGACGACGATTTTCGTAACGCGTTCCTTGATATCGCTCATGTCTCCGCCTCTACTCTTATTGTCCTTGATCCCACCATTCCGTGCGGCATAGCCAGTTGCTCAATTTGTCGCGCCCCGAAGGCGGTCGATACGGGTTGGCCGAGCCAGCCGTGCACTGCGATGAAAAGGCACGCGAACCGTTTGCCCCCCAACGATGCGGCGGCTTGGTAACACACTTCATTGCCTTTGACCAGAACACGAAATCACCCCGATTACACGAGTTTTCAGCCCGCCGGAAGCCAATCACATCATTGCCATTCCGCCATTGACGTGAATGGTTTGACCGGTGACGTAGCGGGCCTCGTCGCTGGCCAGATAGGTTGCCGCGGCGGCCACGTCCTCCGGCGTCCCGAAGACGCCCGAAGGAATCGCCTGTGCGATCATTTCCACCTGTTTCTCGTTAAGTTCCTGGGTCATCGCCGTTTCGATGAATCCGGGCGCGATGCAGTTGGCGGTGATGCCGCGCGAGGCGACTTCGCGCGCCAGCGACTTGGTCATGCCGATCACCCCGGCCTTGGATGCCGCGTAGTTGGGCTGCCCCGGATTGCCGATGACGCCGCTGATCGAGGCGATGTTGATGATCCGTCCCTTGCGCCGGCGCATCATGCCGCGCAACGCGCCGCGAATGAGGGTGAAGACAGACGTCAGATTGACCGCGATGACGTCGTCCCATTCCTCGTCCTTCATGCGCATGAAGAGGTTGTCGTGGGTGATGCCGGCATTGTTGACGAGAATCTCGAGCTCACCCAGCGCGTCCTCCGCCTGCCCCGCCAGCCGCTCCACCGCGGCCCGGTCGCGCAGATCGCAGGGCAGCACGTGGACCCGCTCCCCGAGCTCGCCGGCAAGCGCCGTCAGGCGCTCCTCGCGCGTGCCGGAGACGACCACCGTCGCGCCGGCCCCATGCAGTGCCGCGGCGATCGCGCCGCCGATGCCGCCCGTTGCGCCGGTGACGAGCGCGCCCTTGCCGGTAAGATCAAACATCGGCCGATTCCTTTCTCTTCAGCCCTTCGAACCCAGCGCCGCCAGCGCCGTCTCGATGTCGTCGGGTCCGCCCACCGCGATCGCGTCCAGCGAGCGCTCGATGCGGCGCGCCAATCCCGTCAGCACGCGCCCGGCGCCGATCTCGAAGACCCGGCCGACGCCGCGTTTCACCATATAGCCGATCGTCTCGCGCCAACGAACCACGCCGGTCACCTGCTGCACCAGCAAAGTGCGGATGGTTTCGGGGTCTTCGACCTCCTGCGCCGTCACGTTGGCGATCAGCGGCACAGCGGGCGGCGCGATCTCCACTCGCGAAAGCGCCTCTTCCATGACCTTGGCGGCCGGTTGCATCAAGGCGCAGTGGAAGGGCGCGCTCACCGGCAGCAGCACCGCCCGCCTGGCGCCGAAATCCGCCGCCATCCCGACCGCCCGGCCGACCGCGGCGGCGGTGCCCGAGATCACCACCTGGCCCGGCGCGTTGTCGTTGGCGGCCGCGCACACCTCCCCTTGGGCTGCGGCCTCGGCAAGCCTGCGGGCATCGTCCAGTTCGGCGCCGAGCAGCGCCGCCATCGCCCCCTCGCCCACCGGCACCGCCGCCTGCATGGCGCGGCCGCGGGTCTTGAGCAGCCGCGCCGTGTCGGCGATGCTGAGCGCGCCGGCCGCCGCGAGCGCGGAATATTCGCCCAGCGAATGGCCGGCGACGAATTGGACCGTCTCTCCCAGATCGAGCCCCTTCTCGGCCTCGAGCACGCGCATCACCGCCAGCGACACCGCCATCAGCGCCGGTTGCGCGTTCTCGGTCAGCGTGAGTTCGTCCTCCGGACCCTCCCACATCAGTTTTGAGAGGTTTTGATCGAGCGCGTCGTCGACCTCGTCGAACACCGCACGCGCGCCGCCATAGGCCGTGGCGAGATCCGCGCCCATGCCGACATGCTGGCTTCCCTGACCTGGAAATGTGAAGGCGTCAGTCATAGAACGTCCGCAACGTGATCGTGCACGCGAAAAGTCTATCCGATTACCGGAAATTTGGGCGGCGAATTGACCCGGGGTCAAAGACACCGATTGAGGGTGTCTGTCAAGCATCCCCTGCCCCTCTCCGGCGCGGGCAGACACCGGCGCTTGGCACCCCCGAGCGGGCTGTTGCATTGTCGTTCCAAATGCGTATAAGTGCGCCAACCGTCACTCCGGTTGGGGGCTGAACGAGGGCCGCCCGGCCGATTCGGGCGGTGGGGCCGGCGCTTACCGGTCCGGCCTCCGGTGTCTCCGCTCTTTCGGGTCTGACTTGAGCCTTTCCGATGGATATCGGGCTCAAGAGGGGCTTTGCGCCGGAGGCGGGAACGAGGAAAGGCTTAACCGATGCCGCTGTATGAGCACGTGTTTCTTGCGCGCCAGGACATCTCGGCGCAGCAGGTCGAAGGTCTGATGGACACCTTCAAGACCATCATCGCCGATAACGGCGGAAGCGTGGGCAAGACCGAATATTGGGGTCTGCGCTCGCTCGCCTACAAGATCAAGAAGAAGCGCAAGGCCCATTACGCCCTGATGAATATCGACGCGCCGCACCAGGCCGTCGCCGAGATGGAACGGCAAATGCGCATCGAGGGCGACGTGATCCGCTTTCTCACTCTGCGTGTGGACGAGCACGAGAGCGATCCCTCGGCGATGATGAAGCGCCACGAGCGCCACGAGCGCGACGACCGCCGCGGCGGCCGGGGCGGCCGGGACGGCCGGGACAGCCGCGACGGACCTCCGAGAAGGAGCGCGCCCGAAAGGTTTCCGCAGTCCGATAGTGACACGACCAAGGACACCAAGGGGGGCGACGACGAATGAACATCGCACAAATGCCGGTTCGCCGGCCGTTTCACCGTCGCCGCAAGACCTGTCCCTTCTCCGGCGAACACGCGCCCAAGATCGACTACAAGGACGTCAAGCTGCTGCAACGCTTCGTTTCCGAGCGCGGCAAGATCGTTCCCAGCCGCATCACCGCCGTTTCCGCCATCAAGCAACGGGAGTTGGCGCGCGCCATCAAGCGGGCGCGGTTCTTGGGCCTACTGCCCTATCTGATCGACTGAATTGACGGCCGGGCTAGCCGGCCGATGGTTGGGAGGGCCGCTCGCCCCGTCTCTAACCGCTTGCAAAGCGGGACAGCTAAACGACATGGCATCGACCTATCCGATTGCGGCCTTGGCGGGGGTCGTCTCCGCCCTGCTCTTCGCCTCCGCCACCGGCGGCAACGCGCTGGCCGTGCCGTTGGTCTATTTGGCGCCCTTGCCCTTGTTCCTCGCCGGGCTGGGCTGGGGGATGCCGGCGGTCTTCGCCAGCGGCCTGGCCGGCACGCTCGTTCTGCTCGCGGTCGCAAGCGGCTATGCGGGTGCCGGATATTTCGTGACCCTCGCCGTGCCGGCTGCCGTTCTGGTCTACCTGGCCCTGTTGTCACGGCAATCCTCCGCGCCGGCGCCGGGCTCGGCCGGTCCCGGAGCGCCGGCCGGGCTGGAATGGTATCCGCCCGGCAATTTGGTCACCTGGGCCGCCGTCATGGGCGGCGGCCTGACCGCGCTTACGGTTCCCCTTCTCGGGATGGATGCCGAGACCTACCGCGCGTCGCTGCAAACGATCCTCGAAAACACCGTGCTCAAGGACATCGAGGAGCAGATGGCCGATCAGCTCGACGCCGATCAGCTCGCGGCGCTGACCTCCTTTCTGGTGCGCGCGCTTCCCGCCATTTCGGCCTCCGTCTGGTTTCTCACCATCGTGCTCAATATGTGGGCGGCGGGCCGGATCATCGAGCGCCTGAGGCGCGGCTTGAGGCCGTGGCCGAAGATCGAGGCGATGACCTTCCCGCAGGAGTTTTCCTTCGCCTTCGTGGCGGTGCTGATCCTGAGCGCGTTTGACGGCATCATCGGCATCATCGCGACCGGCTTCGCCGGCTCGTTCATCACCGCCTATGTGCTGCTCGGGCTCGCGGTCATCCACGCGCTCACCCGGGCGACCCAGTTCCGCCCCATATTGCTGTCCATGCTTTATATGGGGCTGGTCCTGTTCGGCTGGATCGCCCTTATCGTAGCCTCGATCGGCATCGGCGAACCGATCTTCAAGCTGCGCGAGAAATTTTCGCAAAACACGGGAAATGCCGGGCGCAACGACGATTGAGCATCCGGCGGTCTTTGGGAGTTGGAAAATGCAAGTGATTCTGTTGGAGCGGATCCGCAAATTGGGTGAAATGGGCGACGTCGTTATCGTCAAGGACGGCTATGCCAGAAACTTCCTGCTGCCCTTCGGCAAGGCGCTGCACGCCACGCCCGCCAACCGCGAGCGCTTCGAGCGCGATAAGGCCGACCTCGAGGTACGCAATCTCGAGCTCAAGAGCGAGGCGGAACAGGTGGCAACCAAATTGGACGGCGAAGGCTTCGTGGTGATCCGCCAGGCGAGCGATACAGGCCAGCTCTACGGCTCGGTCTCGACCCGCGACGTGGTGGAGCAGATCAAGCAGAAAGGCATCACCGTCGAACGCCGCCAGGTGCTGCTGGACACGCCGATCAAGACGCTCGGCATCTATCCCCTCGCCATCACGTTGCACGGCGATGTCGACTGCACCATTTCCATCAACGTCGCCCGCTCGCACGAGGAGGCCGAACGGCAGGCCCGCGGCGAGGACATTCTGGCCGAGGAGCAGGAGGAAGGGGTCGAGGCAGAGGCCGTCGCGGTCGACGTCGTGGCCGTCTTCGAGGACGAGGAACTCGCCCGCGAGGCGGCCGAAGAGCTTTCCGAGGAAGGCGTTGCCGAGGCCGGGGCCCCGTCGAAGGCGGCGGAATCCGCCGCCGAACCGGAAGCCGGGGACGCCGATGCAGGCGGCGGCGAGGCCGAGGAGAAAGAAGCCGCTTCGAAGAAGAAGAAATCGAAGAAGGACTGAGCCTCCCTGCCGCCCCCTGCCCCGGGTTTGCGGATCGATTCCCGGCCCGCTTTGCAAGGCCAAATTTTTCCGGCTGTGGATGAAGCGCTATTGCGTTTGATAACTTGAGCTCGGTGAGATTCTGGTGATGCTCGATTCGTCGAATCTTATATGGTGCGGCCCATGGCGAACACCTATCAAGTCGCGGCCGAGTCGGACCATGACGAGGCGGAGGAGTTCCGCACCTCGCCGCATAACATCGAGGCGGAACAGGCGCTTTTGGGCGCGATTTTCGTCAACAACGATGCCTGCGACCGGGTCTCCGGCTTTCTGAAGCCGCAGCATTTCTTCGATCCCCTGCACGGCCGCATCTACGACACCGCCACCAAGCTCGTGCTCGCCGGCAAGCGCGTCACCCCGATCACCCTGAAGACCTTTTTCGAGCACGAGGAGCCGATCGGCGATTTGACCGTCCCGCAATATCTGGGGCGGCTGGCGGCGAGCGCCACCACCGTCATCAACGCCGAGCATTACGGCCGGACCATTTACGATCTGGCGCTGCGGCGCAACCTCATCCTGATCGGCGAGGACATGGTCAATACGGCCTATGATTCGTCGGTCGATTCCTCGCCCTCGCGGCTGATCGAGGACGCCGAGCAGCAGCTTTTCGAGCTCGCCGAGACCGGCAAATACGGCTCAGACTTCGAGGCCTTCTCCTCCGCCCTCACCGACGCCATCGACATGGCGGCCAATGCCTATAGCCGCGACGGCGGCGTCTCGGGACTGTCCACGGGATTCAACGATCTCGACCGCAAATTGGGCGGGCTGCAGAACTCGGATCTGGTGATCATCGCCGGCCGCCCCTCGATGGGCAAGACCGCGCTCGCCACCAACATTGCCTTCCACATCGCCCGCAATTACCGGACCGAGTCGCTGCCCAACGGGCAGGAATCGGTCGTCGACGGTGCCGTCGTCGGCTTCTTCTCGCTGGAGATGTCGTCGGAGCAACTGGCCACCCGTCTGATCTCCGAACAGGCCGGAATCCCCTCCGAGCGGGTGCGCCGGGGCGCGATCTCCAAGGAGGAGTTCGACCGGCTCGTCGACGTCTCCCAGGAGCTTCAGCACCTCCCGCTCTATATCGACCAGACCGGCGGCATTTCGATCGCCCAGCTAGCCGCCAGGGCCCGCCGCCTCAAGCGGCAGAAGAACATCGGGGTGATCCTGGTCGACTATCTGCAGTTGCTCTCGGGCTCCATCCGCCGCGCCGCCGAGGGCCGGGTCCAAGAGGTCTCGGAGATCACCACGGCGCTGAAGGCGCTCGCCAAGGAGCTCAACATCCCCGTCGTGGCGCTGTCCCAGCTCTCGCGCCAGGTCGAGCAGCGCGAGGACAAGCGCCCGCAACTGGCGGACCTGCGCGAATCGGGCTCCATCGAACAGGACGCGGATGTGGTAATGTTCGTGTTCCGCGAGGAATATTACGTGGAGCGCCGCCAACCCCGCGAGGGAACGCCGGAGCATTTGACGTGGCAGGACGAGATGTCGAACGTTGAGGGCCTCGCCGAGGTGATCATCGGCAAGCAGCGTCACGGACCGACTGGCACCGTCAGATTGCAGTTCAAGTCCGAATACACCCGCTTCAGCGACTACGTGCCGGCGAGCCACCTGCCGGAGCGTATGGAGTGACACGTCCGGACGCGCGCGCCGGGCCATCGCGCGCCGAGATTCCGCCCGAAGCCCCGGCGGTGCTCACCGTCGATCTCGGCGCCCTCGGGCGCAACTACCGCAAGCTCAAGGAACTGGCCGCGCCCGCCGCCTGCGCCGCGGTGGTCAAGGCCGACGCCTACGGCATCGGCGCCCGCCGGGCCGTCGCCGCCCTCGCCGCGGAGGGCTGCGACACCTTCTTCGTCGCCACCCTCGAGGAGGCGCGGCTGGTGCGCGAGACGGCCCACGAAATCACGCTTTACGTGCTCGACGGGCTACTGCCCGGCACCGCGCCTCTGTTCGCCGCCCTCGACGCCCGGCCGATCCTGGGGAGCGTCGACGAAATCGAGGATTGGGCAGCCTTCGCCCGCGGACTCGACGTCCGGCTCTGCGCCGCCCTCCACCTCGACACCGGCATGAACCGCCTGGGGCTCAGGGGGGAAGAGTTCGATCGGCTCGTCCGCTCGCCGCAAGCCCTCGAGGCCTTCGACATCGGCCTCGTCATCAGCCATTTGGCCTGCGCCGACGAGCCGGAAAACCCCAATAACGAGGCCCAGCGGCTGGCCTTCGACGAGATGCGCGCCAAACTGCCCCGGGCGCCCGCCTGCCTTGCCAATTCGGGCGGCGTGTTTCTGGGCGCCGCCTACCATTACGACATGGTGCGCCCCGGCATCGCCCTTTACGGCGGCCGCGCCACGGCAAGCGATGCGGCGGCGATGGCTCCGGTGGTGCATATGGCCGGCCGCATCCTGCAGACCAAGCGCGCGGAGGCGGGCGAAACCGTGGGCTACGGCGCCACCCGCACCCTCGAGCGCCCGACCCGCCTGGCGATCGTGGCTGCGGGCTATGCAGACGGCTATTTCCGCGCGCTCGGGTCGAGCAACGCCCATGCCGGGGCGATGGCTTATCTGGGCGACTACAGGACGCCGATCCTGGGGCGGGTATCGATGGACCTAATCGCCGTCGACGTCACCGACGTGCCAGCCGATCTCGCCCAGCGCGGCGCCTTCGTCGAGCTGTTGGGGACCCATGTCGGCATCGACGATCTGGCGGACGTGGCCGGCACCATCGGCTATGAGGTGCTGACCCGGCTCGGTCCGCGCTGCCACCGCGTCTATGTGGAGGATTGAACCGGTGAAGTCCTGGGAGCGCCGAGCGCGCTGATGGCCAAGCCCGTCCGCATATATGTGTGTCAGGACTGCGGGGCGACGAGCGCCCAGTGGTCGGGGAGATGCGCCGCCTGCGGCGCCTGGAACAGCATCGTCGAGGAAGCCCGCCTCGCGGGGCCCGCGGCGCGGCGCGGCGGTACCAAGGGCGAGGTCGTCGAGGTCCGCTCGCTCGCGGGCGAGGCCGCCGCCGCGCGCCGAAGTGAAACGGGAATCAGCGAGTTCGACCGGGTGATCGGCGGCGGGTTTGTGCCGGGGTCGGCGCTGCTGATCGGCGGCGAGCCCGGAATCGGAAAATCGACGCTGTTGCTTCAGGTCGCCGCCCGCCTCGCCGAGACCGGCCGGCCCACGCTTTATCTCTCCGGCGAGGAAGCCCTCTCCCAGGTGCGGCTGCGTGCCGAGCGCCTGGGGCTGGGCGAGGCGCCGGTCGGCTTCGCCGCCGAGACCGGGCTCGAGCGCATCCTGGGGACCCTCGAGCAAGGCACCGTTCCCGATCTGATCGTCGTCGATTCGGTTCAGACCCTATGGTCGGAGCAGCTCGAATCGGCCCCCGGCACCATCGCCCAGCTGCGTCTGTGCGCCCAGCTCCTGATCCAGTTCGCCAAGCGCTCCGATGCCGCCCTCGTCCTCGTCGGCCACATCACCAAGGACGGCCAGATCGCCGGCCCCAAGGTGATCGAGCACATGGTCGACACCGTGCTCTATTTCGAGGGCGAGACGGCGCATCAGTTCCGCATCCTGCGCGCCATCAAGAACCGCTTCGGTCCGACCGACGAAATCGGCGTCTTCGAGATGGCGGGCGACGGCCTGCGCGAGGTGGCGAACCCCTCGGCGCTGTTCCTGGGCGAGCGCGATCGCACGAGCCCCGGCACCGCCGTCTTCGCCGGCATCGAGGGCACGCGCCCGGTTCTGGTAGAGTTCCAGGCGCTCGTCGCCCCCTCCCCCCTCGGTACCCCGCGGCGCGCCGTGGTGGGATGGGATTCGAGCCGCTTGGCGATGCTCCTGGCGGTGCTGGAGACCCGCTGCGGCCTGCGGCTGGGCGCCCAGGACGTCTATCTCAACGTCGCCGGCGGCCTGCGGATCAGCGAACCGGCCGCCGATCTCGCCGCCGCCGCGGCGCTGGTCTCCTCCTTCGTCAACCGGCCGCTCCCGGCTTCCTGTCTGTATTTCGGAGAGGTATCCCTGTCGGGCGCGATTCGCCCCGTTGGGCAGATGCCCCTGCGCCTCAAGGAGGCCGAAAAGCTGGGCTTTACTTCGGCTGTCGTCCCGCGCAAGGTGGATCGGGACAGCGAGCCCAGCGCCCTCGAGCTCGAGCGCATCTCGCATTTGTCCGATTTCACCGCCTCTCTTGCCGGAACGGGCAAATCCGGCACAGATAGTGGGTGAATTTGTTCAGCAACGCGATTTTTCCTGGTGGAAAAGACAATCGCCTTGCCATATGTCCGCCGCAGTGCAAGTTAAGCTGCCCCATGGGCAGTATTGGGGTAGAGCCCAGGCCCTGGCTCGCTCCCTGAAAGGACGTTTTCCATGTTGATCTCGTGGCTCGACGTCATCCTCGGTTTCATCATGCTGGTTTCCGGTTTTCTCGCGATGCTGCGGGGACTTACCCGCGAGGTTCTCTCGATTTTGTCCTGGGCCGTCGCGGCGTTGGCGACGCTTTACGTCTTTCCCAAATATCAGGCCGAGGCGCGGCTTTACATCGAGCCCGCAATGCTCGCCGACGCGGTGCTCGCCGCAGCCGTCTTCCTGGTGGTTCTGATCGTCGTCAGCCTGATCACAATGCGCATTTCCGACAAGGTGCTCGACAGCCGCGTCGGCGCGCTGGACCGCACGCTCGGCTTCATTTTCGGCCTGGCGCGGGGCCTCGTTCTGGTGGTGATCGCCTATCTCTTCTTCAGCTGGCTGGTGCCCGAGGACACCCAGCCCCGCTGGATCCGCGAGGCCCGTTCGCTGCCCATCCTGAAGAGCACCGGCAACGCCATCGTGTCGCTGTTGCCCGAGGATCCAAGCAAGGCGCTCCCCGATCAGTTGCGCGATCTCCCCGAGCAGCCCGAGCAGCGCTCTCAGGCGGGCGACGCCAGCCGGCTGGCCGGAGGACGGGAGCCCGGCTATCAAAACGCCGACCGTCGCAGCCTGCAAGGTCTGGTGGAGACCGGCCGGAACAGCGTCGACTAGCAGAAAGCGGAAGGTATACGCCGAACCCATGCCGATTTCCGATCACGAAGCCCGGACGCAAATGACGAGCGATACCTTCCAGCAAGCCGACGGCGACCGGTTGCGCGAGGCCTGCGGCGTCTTCGGCATATTCCAGAACCCCGACGCCGCCGCCCTCACCGCGCTCGGCCTCCACGCCCTGCAGCACCGCGGCCAGGAGGCGGCCGGCATCGTCAGCTTTGACGGCCGCCGCTACCATTCCGAGCGCCGCATGGGCCTGGTCGGCGACCACTTTACCCAGCGCTCCGTCATCGAGCGCCTGGCGGGCGAGGCGGCGATCGGCCACAACCGCTACTCGACCACCGGCGACACGATCATGCGCAACGTCCAGCCGCTGTTCGCCGATCTCGACGCCGGCGGTTTCGCGCTCGGCCACAACGGTAACCTCACCAACGCACTCACCCTCCGCAAGGAGCTAATCAAGGAAGGCGCGATCTTCCAATCGACCACCGATACCGAGGTGATTCTTCACCTCGTCGCCCGCAGCACCAAGGGCCAGTTTACCGAGAAATTTATCGAGGCGCTGCTGCAGATCGAGGGCGGCTACGCCCTGGTGGGTCTCACCAACAAGAAGCTGATCGGCGCGCGCGATCCTCTGGGCATCCGCCCGCTGGTCCTCGGCCGCCTGGGGGACAGCTACATCTTTGCCTCGGAGAGCTGCGCCCTCGACATCATCGACGCCGAGTTCGTGCGCGAGGTCGAGAACGGCGAGGTCGTCGTCATCACCAAGGACGGCATCGAGAGCCACCGCCCCTTCCCCAAGCACCCCCCACGGCCCTGCATCTTCGAATACATCTATTTCTCGCGCCCCGATTCCATCGTCGGCGGGCGCTGCATCTACGACGTGCGCAAGGCGATGGGCCATGAGCTCGCCCGCGAGGCGCCGGCCGAGGCCGACGTCATCATTCCGGTGCCCGATTCGGGCGTCCCCGCGGCGATCGGCTACGCCCAGGAATCCGGCATCCCCTTCGAGCTCGGCATCATCCGCAACCACTATGTGGGCCGCACCTTCATCGAGCCCGAGCAGCAGATCCGCAAGCTCGGCGTCAAGCTCAAGCACAGCGCCAACCGGGAGACGGTGCGCGGCAACCGCGTCGTCCTCCTCGACGACAGCATCGTGCGCGGCACCACCTCGGTGAAGATCGTTCAGATGATGTACGAGGCGGGCGCGCGCGAGGTGCACATGCGGATCGCCTCGCCCCCCATCACCCATCCCGACTTCTACGGCATCGACACCCCCGACCAGTCGAAGCTGCTGGCGGCGAACCACGATCTGGAAGGCATGCGCCGCTATATCGGTGCCGATTCGCTCGCCTTTCTCTCCATCGAGGGGATCTACAAGGCGATGGGCGAAGCGGCGCGCGACCCCGACAACCCGCAATTCACCGACCATTGCTTTACCGGCGACTACCCGACCCGGCTGCTGGACCGCGAGGGTCCGCCCCAGCAGCGGCAGCTTTCCTTCCTCGCCGAAGTCCGTTGAGGGATCGGCAAGAAACCGCGGCGCTGGAGCCTGTCCGGGCGCCGGCGCCCTGAGCCGCGCGAGGAGGAATGGCGAAACCGCGTCTCGAGGACCGCATCGCGCTGATCACCGGGGCCAACCGCGGCATCGGCCGCGCCGTGGCGCTTGCCTTCGCGCGCGAGGGCGCCCACGTCATCCTGCTCGCCCGCAACGTCGAGGCCCTCGAACGGGTGGACGACGAGATCCGCGGCCTCGGCGCCGCCGCCACCCTCGTGCCGCTGGATCTCTCCTGTGGCGAGCGGATCGACAATCTGGGTCCCACCATCTACCAGCGCTGGGGCCGGCTCGACATCCTGGTCGCCAATGCCGGCGTCCTGGGGCCCCTCTCCCCCCTTGGGCACATCCCCAGCGAACAATGGGACGAGGTGCTCGAGATCAACCTCACCGCCAACTGGCGGCTGATCAGGACCGCTGACCCCTTGCTGCGGACCTCCGACGCCGGGCGCGCGATCTTCGTGACCTCGGGTGCCGCGCGCAACATCCGCGCCTATTGGGGGCCCTACGCGGTCTCCAAGGCGGGGCTCGAGGCCCTGGTCAAGACCTACGCGGCCGAGACCGAGACCACCAATCTGCGCGTCAATCTGATCAACCCCGGCGCCACCGCCACCGCCATGCGGGCCGAGGCCATGCCGGGCGAGGACCCCGCGACGCTCCCCGCGCCCGAGGACGTCGCTCCCGTCTTCGTCGATCTCGCCAGCCCCGATTGCCGGGAGCACGGCCAGATCATCGACGCGCGCGAGCGGATCGGGAAATAAGAAATAGATATCAGAGAGTTAAGGCCGGGATGATGGCCTTTCAGGCGTCCGTCTCCAGCACCATGCCGTCATAGGCGGGCTCCACCGATTGGGGGAGCTCGCGGGCGAGCGTCTCGTAGTCTAGGCTGCCGTGCATGTGGGTGAGGACCGCGCGCCTCGGTTTGACCAAGCGGATCGCCTCGAGCGCCTCCTCGACGCTGAAATGGCTCGGATGGGGCGTGTAGCGCAACGCGTCGAGCACCCAGATATCGAGGTGTTCGAGATGGGCGAGCGACTCCTCCGGCAGGTCCTTGACGTCGGGCGAATAGGCGATGCCGCCGATGCGGAAGCCGAGCGTATCGCTCTCGCCGTGGCTTTGCCGGAAGGGGATCACCGTGATCGTCCCGCCCTCGCCCGCGATCTCGACCCGCTCGCCGGGGCCGATCTCGTGGGGGTTCAGGATCGGACGGTAATTGCTTTCCGGCGGCGTCTCGAAGCAGTAGCCGAAGCGCTGGCGCAGCACGTCCCCCGTCTTGGCGTCGTGATAGACGTCGACGCGTGATTTGCCGTTGAAGCTCACCATCCGCAACTCGTCGATGCCGTGGGTGTGGTCGGCGTGGTCGTGGGTGTAGAGCACCCCGTCGAGCCAGCTCACCCCGGCGTCCAGAAGCTGCTCGCGGCAATCGGTCGAGGTGTCGATCAGCACGCGGGTCATGCCCGCGTCCGAACCGCGCTCGACGAGCGCCGAGCAGCGCAACCGCCGGTTCTTGGGATTGTCCGGATCGCACGCGTCCCATTCGCCGCCGATGCGCGGAACGCCGCCCGACGAGCCGCAGCCCAATATGGTGAACCGCAGGCTCATGGACGCGCGTTCGGTGTTGCCTGATGCGGAGACGGGCCGGGCTTCGACATCTTATTGAAAAGCCTGAAGAAATTATCGCTCGTTTGGTGCGCGATCTGCGCCTCGCTCACTCCGCGAAGTCCCGCGAGCCTCGCCGCCGTATGGACCACGAAAGCCGGTTCGTTGCGCTTGCCGCGCATCGGTTCGGGCGCGAGAAAGGGCGCGTCGGTCTCGACCAGCAGCCGGTCCTCCGGCACGTCGCGGGCGATCTCCCGCAGCTCCTCGGCATTCTTGAAGGTGACGACGCCCGAAAAGGAGACATAGCCGCCGAGCGCCAGTCCCCGTTCGGCGAGCCCGCGGCCCGCGGTGAAACAATGCAGCACGAAGGGAAACGCGCCCTTCCCCGTCTCCTCCTCGAGGATGCTCGCGGTGTCCTCGTCGGCCTCGCGGGTGTGGATGACGAGCGGCAGGCCGGTCTCGCGCGCCGCCGCGATGTGCAGCCGGAAGGATCTGGCCTGATCGGCCCGCGGCGAGTTGTCGTAGTGGTAGTCGAGCCCCGCCTCGCCGATGCCGACCACCTTGGGATGGCGCGCGAGCGCGATCAGCTCATCGAGGGTGACGTCGAGTTCCTCCGCCGCGTTATGGGGATGGGTGCCGACGGTGCAATAGACGTCGTCGTGCGCCTCGGCGATGGCGCGGACGGTCGCAAAATCCCGCACCCGCGTGGAGATCGTCACCAGGACGCCGATGCCGGCCGCCCGCGCGCGGCCGAGCACGTCATCGATCTGCTCGGAGAGATAGGGAAAGTCGAGATGGCAATGGCTGTCGATCAGCATCGTCACGCCGTCTCTTCCTGCTCAACGTAGCGCGGAAAGACGGGGCTGGGCTCGGGAAGCCGGGTACCGGCGGCGAGCCGCCCCGCCTCCCCCAAATGCGAGAGAGAACGCGCCTCCGGCGGGACGGCCAGCAGATCCAGCATCCGTCCGCTGGCTTGCGGCATGAAGGGCTGAGCCAGGATCGCGGCCTGCCGCACGATCTCGGCCGTCACGTAGAGCACCGTTCCCATGCGGTCGGGGTCGTTCTTCTTGAGCGCCCAGGGCTCCTGGGCGGCGAAGTAGCGGTTGGTCTCGGCGATCACCGCCCAAACCTCTTCCAGCGCCCGGTGGATGGCCTGCGCCCCCATCGCCGCGCGCACCTCCTCGACGACGCCGTCGGCGGCCTCCAGCATCGCCTCGTCCGCCGGCGCGAGCGGACCGCATTTGGGCAGCGCGCCGCCGCAATTCTTACCGATCATCGACAGGGAACGTTGCGCCAAGTTGCCGAAATCGTTTGCTAAATCGGCATTGATGCGGCCGACTATCGCCTCGTGGCTGTAATTGCCGTCTTGGCCGAAGGGCACTTCCCGCAGGAAGAAATAGCGCATCTGATCGACGCCGTAATGCTCGGCAATGGCGAAGGGATCGATCACGTTGCCGACCGATTTCGACATCTTCTCGCCCCGGTTGAACAGAAAGCCGTGCGCGAAGACGCGTCTGGGGAGCGCGATGCCGGCCGACATCAGAAAAGCCGGCCAATAGACGGCGTGGAAGCGGATGATGTCCTTGCCGATGACGTGAAGGTCGGCGGGCCAATAGGTCTTGAAGGCTTGGCTCTCCTCGTCGGGAAAGCCGACGCCGGTGATGTAGTTGGTGAGCGCGTCGACCCAGACATACATGATGTGCCTGTCGTTGCCCGGAACCCGGATGCCCCAATCGAAGGTGGTGCGCGAGACCGAGAGGTCCTGCAGGCCGCCCGCGACGAAGCTCGTCACCTCGTTGCGGCGCGCCTCCGGGCCGATGAAGTCGGGATTGGCCTCGTAATGGGCGAGCAGCTTCTCCCGATAGGCCGAGAGCTTGAAGAAATAGCTTTCCTCCTCGACCCATTCGACCGGCGTCCCCTGCGGCGAGAGCTTGGCGCCGCCCTCTCCCGCCGCGAGCTCGCTCTCGTCGTAATAGGCCTCGTCGCGCACCGAGTACCAGCCCGCATAGGTCGAGAGGTAGATGTCGCCATTGGCCTCCATGCGCCGCCAGATCTCCTGCGAGGAGCGATTGTGCCGCTCTTCCCTGGTGCGGATGAAATCGTCGTTTGAGCACTCCAGCACCCGCACCATCTCCTGGAAGCGCGGCGTGTTGCGGTCGGCGAGCTCGGCCGGCGTCAGTCCCTCGGCGCGCGCCGTCTGCATCATCTTGATGCCGTGCTCGTCGGTGCCGGTCAGAAAGAACACGTCGTACCCGTCGAGCCGCTTGAAGCGGGCGAGCGCGTCGGTCGCGATCGCCTCATAGGCGTGTCCGATGTGGGGTGCGCCGTTGGGATAGGAAATCGCGGTCGTGATGTAGAATTTAGGCCTGTCTCTTATACACATCTCCGAGCCCACGAGACTAGGCATGATC
>CAYVYD010000008.1:0-21007 GCA_964454415.1 uncultured Hyphomicrobiaceae bacterium
AGAAGGGCACGATGCCGGCGTCGCCCTGGCCGATGCCCGGCGTCTCGACGATGACAAGGCCGTATCCGGCCGCCTTGCAGGCGGCGATCACGTCTGCGAGATAGGCCGGCACCTCGCCCTGCGAGCCCCGCGTCGAGAGCGAGCGGAAATAGGTGACGGGCGCCTCGAGCGCGTTCATGCGGATGCGGTCGCCCAAGAGCGCGCCGCCGGTCTTGCGCTTGGCGGGATCGATGGCGATCACCGCGATGCGCGGATCGCCCGAATAGCTGCGGAAACGGCGCACCAGTTCGTCGGTCAGCGACGACTTGCCGGCGCCGCCGGTGCCGGTGACGCCGAGGACGGGAACCTCGCCCGCGGCCTCGGCGGCGGCGCGGATCTCCTTGATCAGCCCCTTGGGCGCGCGCTTGGCCTCGATCGCCGTGATGGCGCGGGCGAGCCCGCCGTCGCCCTCCGCCCTCACCGTCTTGAGCGAGGCCGGGATCTCGGCGCACAAATCCTTTTCGGCGCGGGCCATCATGTCCTCGATCATCCCCTTGAGGCCGAGGCTGCGGCCGTCCTCGGGCGAATAGATGCGCTCGACGCCCGCCCTGTGCAGCTCGTCGATCTCCTGGGGCACGATGACGCCGCCGCCGCCGCCGAACACCTTGATGTGAGAGGCGCCGCGCTCCTTCAGCCGCCGCACCATGTATTTGAAGAATTCGACGTGGCCGCCCTGATAGGAGGAGATCGCGATCGCGTGGGCGTCCTCCTGGATGGCGGCGCTGACGATGTCCTCGACCGAGCGGTTGTGGCCGAGATGGATGACCTCGGCGCCGGCGGCCTGGAGAATCCGGCGCATGATGTTGATGGCCGCGTCGTGGCCGTCGAACAGGCTCGCCGCGGTGACGAAGCGCAGCGGCGTCGCTGTGGACCGAGCCTTCGCCCTCGCCTTGCGCGCCGGGACGGTCCGCCCCTTGGCATCCTTTGCGACCATGACGTCGCTCGCCACGTCCGTTGCCTCCCAAATCGCCGAACCCGTCGCGCCTTGCGTTCCCATACCAAGCCGGAGCGGGCAAGCGCAATGGCGGTTGACCTGCGGCACACCGCCACGCCGCCCACGTTAACGCCGCCGCCGATCGCTGTTGGCGCGCCCAATCTTCCTGCGTATGGTGGGCTTCCTGCGTATGGTGGGCTTCCTGCGTATGGTGGGCTTCCTGCGCGTCCGGGGCGGGGCGCACGATCGCCGGGCCCCGCGCCGGAACTAGGCTATCGTCTGCTGGAGCCGCGAGCAAAGTGACCAAGAAACCCGTCTCCCTCAACGCGGCGCGCGCCAAGCGCCGCCGGGTGGAGACCGCGCCCGCGCGGGAGCAGGCCGGGTCAGGCTTTCCCGCGACCCGCATGCGCCGCAACCGCAAAAGCGCCTGGTCGCGGGCGCTGGTGCGCGAGCACGAGCTGCGTCCGAGCGACCTGATCTGGCCGCTGTTCGTGATCGAGGGTAAGGGCGAGCGCGTCGCCGTCGCCTCGATGCCGGGCGTCGAGCGCTTGAGCTGCGACCTCGCCGCCGACGCCGCCCAGGAGGCGCTAGACCTCGGCATTCCCGCGCTGGCGCTTTTCCCCAATACACGGCCGGAGCTGCGCAGCGACGACGGCGCGGAAGCCTTCAATCCCGACAATCTGGTCTGCCGCGCGGTGCGCGCGATCAAGGACCGGGTTTCCGGCATCGGCGTCGTCTGCGACGTGGCGCTCGACCCCTACACCTCGCACGGCCACGACGGCCTTTTGGCGGGGGAGAGAATAGACAACGACCGCACCGTCGAGGCGCTGATCAAACAGGCGCTCAATCAGGTGGAGGCGGGCTGCGACGTGATCGCGCCGTCGGACATGATGGACGGCCGGGTCGGCGCCATTCGCCAGGCGCTCGAGGAAAGCGGCCATCCCGACACCCAGATCATGGCCTATGCGGCGAAATACGCCTCCGCCTTCTACGGTCCCTTCCGCGACGCGGTCGGCTCGGGCGCGCGGCTCAAGGGCGACAAGAAGACCTATCAGATGGACCCGGCCAATGCGGAAGAGGCGCTGCGCGAAGTGGCGCTCGATATCGCCGAGGGCGCCGACATGGTGATGGTGAAGCCCGGCATGCCCTATCTCGACGTGCTGTGGCGGGTGAAGGAAGCCTTCGGGCTGCCGACCTTCTCCTATCAGGTCTCGGGCGAATACGCCATGCTGCGGGCGGCAGCCCAACAGGGTTGGCTCGAGGGCGAGGCGGTGATGATGGAAAGCCTGATCGCCTTCAAGCGGGCGGGCGCCGACGGCGTCTTGAGCTATTTCGCGCGCGACGCTGCCCGGCTTCTCGCCCAAGCGGGCTGAGCCGCGCCGCCGCGCCGGGCGAATCGCCATGTCAGCCAAGACCTTCGCCGTCGGCATCGACGACATCCGCCGGGCGGCGGACCAAATCGCCGGCCACGTGCTGCGCACGCCGACCATTCCCGCCCCCCGGCTCTCGGCGCTGACGGGTGCGGAGGTATTCGTCAAATACGAGAACCTGCAGACCACCAACTCGTTCAAGGACCGCGGCGCCCTCGTCAAGCTGCTCTCGATCGGCGAGGCCCAGAGGCGGGCGGGCGTCATCGCCATGTCGGCCGGCAACCACGCCCAGTCGGTCGCCTACCACGCCAGGCGGCTCGGCATTCCGGCGGTCATCGTCATGCCGGAGACTACGCCCTATGTGAAGGTCGGCAACACCGAGGCGCTCGGCGCCGAAGTGGTGCTCGCCGGCGCGGGCCTGGCCGAGGCCAGGGCCAAGGCCGAGGAGATCGCGCGCGAGCGCGGCCTCGCCATGGTGCACCCCTATGACGATCCGCTGATCATCGCCGGACAGGGCACCATCGCGCTCGAGGTGCTGGCCGACCAGCCCGATATCGACACCCTCGTCATCCCCATAGGCGGCGGCGGGCTCATCGCCGGAAACGCGTTAGCTGCCAAGGCCTTGAAGCCGCAGGTTGAGATCATAGGCGTGGAATCGGCGCTCTATCCCTCCATGCAGGGCCTGCTGCGCGGCGCGGCGCCCGCGGCCGGCGGCGAGACCCTTGCCGACGGCATCGCCGTCAAGACGCCTGGCAAGCTGACCGCGCCGGTGGTCGAGGCACTGGTCGCCGACATCGTGCTGGTCGACGAGGCGGCGCTCGAACGGGCGGTCTATCTGTTCGTGAGCCTGCAAAAGACAATGGCCGAGGGCGCCGGCGCAGCCGGTCTCGCCGCCCTTCTGGCCAAGCCCGCCCGCTTCGAGGGCAAGCGCGTCTGCCTTTATCTGAGCGGCGGCAACGTCGATCCCAGAGTGCTTTCCTGGATCATGCTGCGGGGGCTCGAGGGCGAGGGCAAGATCATCACCATCCGCATAACCATTCCCGATCAGCCGGGCATGCTCGGCGCCGTCGCCGGCCTGATCGGCGCCGAGCACGGCAACATATTGGAGGTCTCGCACGGCCACATGCTGCTCGAGGTGCCGCCCAAGGACACGACTCTCGAGTTCACCGTCGAGACCAAGGACGAGACCCATTCGCGGCGGCTGATCGCCCGTCTGGAGCGCGAGGGCTACGCGGTGACGCGCCTCAAGGGCCCGGGCGGCGGCGAGATCGAGACCGGGGGAGCGCGCGCCGGGCGATGATCATCGGCGGGCGATACTCGCGCGCTCCGGCCTTGCTCGCCGCCGCGCGCCGCTCCATGCTAGGCTGATCGAGACGGCTTGAGCATCGGGAGGCTCAAAACATGGCGATGCCCAACGCAGGACCGGGCTCGGGAGGCACGGCCGGACAGGCGCACGCCTTCGATCCGGCGGCGCATCCGGAATATTTCGACGGCGTGACGGGCCGCCGCATGATGGCGTTCATCATCGACGTGATCCTCGTCACCTTGCTGTTCTTCGCCTTGATTTGGCTGATCTTCGTTCTCGGCATCGTCACCTTGGGCCTCGCCTGGCTGGCGTTCTTGCTGGGGGGCGCGTTGTTCGCCGTGGTCGCGCTCGGCTACAGCGCCTGGACCATGTCGAGCCCGGCGTCGGCCACCGTCGGCATGCGCATGTTCGAGCTCGAGATCCGCACCTGGTACGGCGCACCGCTGACGGCGCTGCTGGGTGCCTTTCACACCCTGCTGTTCTATTTCACCGTCAGCTTCCTCACCCCCTTCGTCCTGCTGATCGCGCTGTTCGACGGCCGCAAGCGCTGCCTGCACGACATGCTGATGGGCACGGTGGTGGTGAACGCTTCCGCCCGCGCCAATTCGATGCGCGGCTGATCGCCCCACCACCCGGTTAAAGGGCGACAGGCCAAACCCCTTGCTCCCATAATCGGCCAATGATTCCGCTCGTGATCGAGACCGCCCACATGTGGGCGACCCTCGCCGTAATCGCGCTGGCCATCGTCATCTTCACCATCGACCGCGTTCCCATCGAGCTGTCGACGACGGGAACGGTGACGGTTCTCGTCGTCCTCTTCCAGCTCTTCCCGCTCACCGACGAGGCCGGGAACAATCTGCTCGATCCGACGAGGCTGCTGGCGGGATTCGCCAATCCGATCCTGTTCGCCATCCTGTCGCTCTTGATCATGGGTCAGGGGCTCTACCAGACGGGCGCCGTGGAGAAGCCGGCGCGGATGATCTCGTCGCTGGCGGATCTGGGCCCAAACGTCGCGCTCGCAACCACCCTGCTCGTCGCCGGAACCGTCAGCGCGTTCCTCAACAACACCCCCGTCGTCGTCATTTTCATCCCGATCATCGCCGCTCTCGCGGCACGGATCGGCATGACCCCGGCGCATGTTCTGATGCCGCTCAGCTTCATCACCATTCTGGGCGGCATGACCACGCTCATTGGCTCCTCGGCCAATCTGGTGGCGGTGGCGGTGGCCGAGGCCGTCGGCACGCCGGTCGTGAACATGTTCGATTTCTTCGTGCCGGGCGTCCTGCTCGCCGGGATCGGCGCGCTTTACGTCGTCCTGGTGATGCCGCGGCTGATCCGCCCCGCTCCCAGCATGGCCGAGCGCATTGCCGACCGGAGCGGCAAGCAGTTCATCGCCCAGGTGACGCTCGCCTCCGGCCACCCCTGGATCGGGGCGGAGGCGGCGGGCGGTTTCTTCCCGGACCTCGAGAACATCACCATCCGCATGATCCAGCGCGGCGAACGGGTGCTGTTGCCCCCCTTCGACACCACGCTGTGCGAGGGCGACATCGTCATCATCGCGGCGACGCGCAAGGTGCTCGCCGATGCGCTCACCAGCGGCGCCGTGCTGGCGGGAGCGGGAGCGGCAATCGACGACGTGGCCGAGGCGCCGACGGCCGAGGATACTGGACGCCGGCAGCTCGTCATGGCCGAAGCGGTGGTCTCGCCGGGCTCGCGGCTGATCGGCTCCAGCATCGAGCAGGCCCATCTCCACGCCGACACCAACTGCGTGGTGCTCGGCGTCGAGCGGCGCAGCCGGATGATGCGGGCTACCGTCAGTCAGATCGCGCTCGAGGCGGGCGACGTTCTGCTGGTGCTGGGCGAGCCCGACTACATCGCCCGGCTCGGCTCCAACCGCGATCTGCTGCTGATCGCCAAATCGGCGGTCGAGCTGCCGGTCGTCCATCACGCCAAGCGGGCGCTGGCGATCTTCGCCGCCACGGTCCTGGCGATCGCGACCGGCGCGGTGCCGATTGCCGTCGCCGCGCTAACCGGCGCCGTCGCCATGGTGGTCGCGGGCTGTCTCAACGTGCGCCAGGCGGCGCGCGCCTTCGACCGGCGGATCTATCTGCTGGTGGGTGCCGCCTTCTCCATGGCGGTGCCGTTGCAGGTGACCGGGGGAGCCGAATATATCGCTCATTTCGTCGTCGGCGCGGTCGGCGACCGCGGTCCGGCGGTGCTGCTTTCGGCGCTCTTCCTGCTCACCGCGCTATTCACCAACTTTCTCTCCAACCACGCGACCGCGGCGCTGTTCGCGCCGATCGCGGTGAGCGCGGCGCGCGAGGTGGGCGCCGATCCGCTACCCTTCGTCTACACGCTGATCTTCGCGCTCAACTGTTCCTTCGCCACGCCGATCGCCTATCAGACCAATCTCATCGTGATGGGACCGGGCCATTACCGGTTCAAGGATTTCACGATTGCCGGCCTGCCCTTGATCCTGCTGCTGTGGCTCGCCTATTCTTTGCTTGCGCCGCTGTATTACGGCCTATAAGGGCGTGGAGGACGACGCGGCGGCAATCTGGATCCGGACAGAGCGTGACCGAACACAAAAGCAGCTTCCCGCAATTCTATCTGACGGCCCCACAGCCGTGCCCCTACATCACGGGCCAGCTCGAGCGCAAGCTGTTCACCCATCTCGGCACCGACAAGACCGACGCCCTGATCGACACCCTGCTCAAGGGCGGCTTCCGGCGCAGCCAGAACATCGCCTACATGCCCTATTGCGAGTCTTGCTCGGCCTGCGTTCCGGTTCGCATCGTGGTCGAGGAGTTCGTCGAGCGGCGCTCGTTCAAGCGCATCGCGCGCGCCAACGAGGACCTCGCGGTCAAGCGGATTCCGGCCGTTCCCACCTCCGAGCAATACGCGCTGTTCCGCGCCTATATCGATTCGCGGCACAGCGACGGCGGCATGGCCGACATGTCGAGCCTCGATTACGCGATGATGGTCGAGGACAGTTTGGTGGAGACCTTCATTAGCCAATACCGCGCCGGTCCGGACCGGGGCGGCGAGGCGGCGCCGCTGGCCGCGGTCGCGCTGTGCGATCGGCTGAGCGACGGCATCTCCATGGTCTACAGCTTCTTCGACCCCGGCGAGCCGCAGCGCAGCCTAGGGACCTACATGATCCTCGAGCACATCGACTATGCCCGCGGTCTCGGCCTGCCATACGTCTATCTCGGCTATTGGATCGATGGCTCGCGCAAGATGGCCTACAAGAAACGCTTCCAGCCGCAAGAACACCTGACGACGGGCGGCTGGGTCCGCTCCGGAGCGGGCTCTAGGACGTGATCTAGTCCTTGTCGGGCGCGGCGAAGCGCGGGCCGAAGCTGTTGGACTTGGGGAACCCCTTGGGCGGCAGCCGCCCGGCCTGGGCGCGGGTCCCCATCCAGTCGCGCAAATCGCTCACCCGCCAGTTGCGCCCGGCCGCGTCGGTCCAGCTCAGCCCGTCGGCCTTGGCGAACACCCTGGCGTCGCTCAGCCCGCCGTCCTTGTAGCGCTGCAGGCGGACGCCGCGGCCGCGGCTCATCTCGTTGACCTCCGAAAGCGGGAAGCAGAGCAGCTTGCGGTTTTCGCCGATCACCGCCAGCGCGTCGCCCTCGGCCGGGACGCAGAGCACCGCCTCGTCCGGCGTCTTGACGTTCAGCACCTGCTTGCCCTTGCGGGTCATCGCCACGACGTCGTCCTCGCCGACCACGAAGCCGTTGCCCGCGCGCGAGGCCACCAGCAGCTTGCGGCGCGGCCGGTTGACGAAGATCTCGAGGATGTCGTGGTTCTCGTCGAGATCGATCATCAGGCGCACGGGCTCGCCATGGCCGCGGCCGCCGGGAAGCTTGTCGGCGGCAAGCGTGTAGAACTTGCCGTTGGTCGCGAACAGCACGCAGCGGTCGGTGGTATGGGCCGTGACCGCACGCTTGAGCTTGTCGCCCGCCTTGAACTGCAGGCCTGAGAGATCGTCGAGATGCCCCTTCATGGCGCGGATCCAGCCCTTTTCCGAGAGCACCACGGTCACCGGCTCCTTCTCGATCATCGCGCCGGCGATATCGAGGTCGACGGCGGGCGCAGCGGCGAAACTCGTGCGGCGCCGGCCGAGCGCGGTCTTGACGCCGAAGCGGCTTTTGAGCTCCTTGAGCTCATCGGCGATGCGGCCCCATTGCCGCTTGTCCGACTTGAGCAGCGCCTCGAGCTCGCCCTTCTCCTTCGTCAGCTCGCCGTGCTCCTTCCTGATCTCGATCTCCTCGAGCTTGCGCAAGCGCCGCAACCGCATGTCGAGAATGGCGTCGGCCTGCACCTCGGTGAGGTCGAAGGCGGCGATCAGGGAGGCCTTGGCGTCGTCCTCCTCGCGGATGATCCGGATCACCTCGTCGAGATTCAGAAAGGCGACGAGATAGCCCGCCAGCACCTCGAGCCGGTGCTCGATCTTGGCCAGCCTGAACTCGGAGCGGCGCACCAGCACCACCTTGCGGTGCTCCAGCCACTCCCACAGCACCTGCCGCAGCCCCATCACCATCGGCACCCGGCCCTTGCTCAACACGTTCATGTTGAGGCTCACACGGGTCTCGAGATCGGTGAGGCGGTAGAGCGATTCCATCAGCAGCTCGGGATCGGTGCGGCTGCTCTTGGGCTCGATGACGAGCCGCACTTCCTCCGCCGATTCGTCGCGGATGTCGGCAACGAGCGGCAGCTTGCGCTGCTGCATCAGCTCGGCGATGCGCTCGATCAGACGCGCCTTCTGCACCTGATAGGGAATCTCGGTCACGACGATGCGGTAGCTGCCGCGCCCCAGATCCTCGCGCTCGAAGCGCGCCCGCAGGCGGAAGCCGCCGCGGCCGGTCTTGTAGGCCTCCAGGATCGCCTCGCCTGGCTCGACGATGATGCCGCCGGTGGGAAAGTCCGGGCCCGGAACGTACTCCACCAGCTTGTCGGCGGTGGCCTTGGGATATTTGATCAGATGGAGCGCGGCATCGCACAGCTCGCCCGCATTGTGCGGCGGGATGCTGGTCGCCATGCCGACGGCGATCCCCGTGGCGCCGTTGGCCAGCAGATTGGGGAAGTTTGCGGGGAGGACGACGGGCTCGCTCTCCTCGCCGTCATAGGTCTCGCGGAACTCGACGGTGTCCTCGTCGATGCCGTCGAGCAGCGCGTCGGCGATCGCGGTGAGCCTGGCTTCGGTGTAGCGCATGGCGGCGGCGTTATCGCCGTCCACATTGCCGAAATTGCCCTGGCCGTCGACCAGGGGATAACGCTGGGCGAAGTCCTGGGCGAGGCGCACCAGCGCGTCGTAGACGGCCTGGTCGCCATGGGGGTGATACTTGCCGATGACGTCGCCGACGACGCGGGCGCATTTCTTGAAGCCGCCGGTGGGATCGAGCTTGAGCAGGCGCATGGCGTAGAGCAGCCGGCGGTGGACCGGCTTGAGGCCGTCGCGCACGTCGGGAAGCGCGCGGTGGGTGATGGTCGAAAGCGCGTAGGCGAGGTAGCGCTCCTCGAGCACGTCGCGCAAATTGACGGGTTCGATGGGGCCGGCCTCGGGGGGAATCGTTTTTTCGCTCATGGAACCGGCTTAGCCCATGGTTCAAGCGCCCTCAAGCCCCGGCGCCCGCCGCGCCGCCCTCCGCCCAGCCGCGGCGCGCCAGCCGGCCGATCAGCCGCTCCCGCGGCTCGGGCATCTCCAGGCCGCGCGGGCGCAGCACGTGCATCTCGAGAAAGTGACCGGTGAGCGCGAAGCCCGCGAGCACGTCCTCGAGGCCGAACCCGGCGGCGCCCTCCCGGCCAAGGAACGCTGGCAGGGCCAAGAGCTTGCCCGCATAGGGCGCGCCCGCCTCGCGCGAGACGGCGCGTCCCGATTTGGGCGAGACGTAGATCAGTCCCTCGCGTCCGCCGGTCTTGGCGCAGGCGCTCAAGTCGAGCCCAAAGCCCAGCTCCTCGAGCAGGCCGAGCTCCCAGCGCACCAGCAGCCCCGGCCACAGCCCGGCCTCGTCCAGGTGATCGAGGATGACGTGGGCCGCGTCGTGCAGGGTGCGGTGGGGGTCGCGCTCGGGCAACAGGCGGGCGAGCGCGCACAGCGTGCCGACGCCGGCAAGCGCCGCCGGATCGTCGAGGACGAGGGCGGCGCGCGCGTCGGTCAGCTCGACCTCGAAGGCGCCCAGATGCTCCGACAGGCGGGCGCGCCAGCGGGCCTTCACCACATTGCCCTGCTGCAGGATGGGACGATGACGGCGCGAGCGGCCGCCGCGCACCAGGCCCAGATGGCGGCCATGGGCGCGGGTCAAAAGCTCGACGATCGCGCCCGTTTCGCCATGGGGGCGCGATGAGAGAACGATGCCGTCATCGGACCAGTCCATCGGTTTTCTCTCACCTGCCGGGCTTGGGGAAGTCCAGTCCCATTTCGCGGTAGCGCTCGGGGTCCTCGCCCCAGCGCTCCCTCACCTTGACGAACAGGAACAGGTGGACCGGCATCTCGAGCGCCGCCTGGAGCTCCTCGCGCGCGGCCATGGAAATGGCCTTGATGGTGCGCCCGCCGGCCCCCAGCACGATCTTCTTCTGGCTTTCGCGCTCGACGAAGACCGTTTGCTCGATGCGCACCCCGCCCTTCTTCAGCTCTTTCCAGGCGGTGGTCTCCACGGTCGAGGCGTAGGGCAATTCCTGGTGCAGGCGCAAGGTGAGTTTTTCGCGCGTCACCTCCGCCGCCCATTGCCGCAGCGGCGCATCGGCGATCTGATCCTCCGGATAAAGCCAGGGACCGGCCGGCACGGCGCCGGCCAGATAGGCTTCTAGGTCGCCCACGCCTTCGCCGGTCAGGGCTGAGATCATGAAGACGCGCGCGAAGGCGGCGCCTTGGGAGGCTCGCGCGGCCAGCGCCAGAAGCGTCTCCTTCTTGACCCGGTCGATCTTGTTGATGGCAAGCACCACCTGCGGCTCGACGGTGCCGAGGCCGGTCATAATCCGCTCGGCCTCCTCGTCGATCTCCTTCGTGGCGTCGAGCAGGACGACGACGATGTCGGCGCCGCGGGCCTCGCTCCAGGCGGTTTCGACCATGGCCTCGTCAAGCCGGCGCTTGGGTGTGAAGATCCCCGGCGTGTCGACCAGCACGAGCTGGCTTTCGCCCACGACCGCGATGCCCCGCATGCGCGCGCGGGTGGTCTGCACCTTGTGGGTGACGATCGATACCTTGGCGCCGACCAGCCGGTTGACCAGCGTCGACTTGCCGGCGTTCGGCGCGCCGATCAGCGCGACGAAGCCGCAGCGCGTCTGCGGGCGCGCCCCGGCCTGGGGCCGGTCAGTCATCGGTGGCCCGCTTCCAAATGCCTTCGCGCACCAGCACGGCGACCGCGGCGGCCTGTTCGGCGGCGCGCTTGCTCGGGCCCTCGCCCGATTCCGGCTCCAGGCCCTCGATCTCGACGCGGGAGGTGAAATGGGGGGCGTGATCGGGGCCCTTGCGGGCGGTCTCGACGTAGCGGGGGAGCGCCAGTCCCCTGCCCTGCGCCCATTCCTGCAGCGCCGATTTGGCGTCGGCCGGCACGTCGTCCTCCTCCCGCAAAAGGGGGCCCCACAGGGCGCGCACCGTCGCGCGGGCTCCCTCGAAGCCGCCGTCGAGAAAGATCGCGCCCAGAACCGCCTCGCAGGCGTCTCCCAGAATGGTGGGCTTGTCCCGCCCGCCGCTCTCCGCCTCGCCCTCGCTCATGATGACGGCGCTGCCCAAATCGAGGCCGCGGGCGACTTCGGCGCAGGTTTCCTTGCGCACCAGCCGGTTGTAGCGCCGGGCCATCTCGCCGGTGTCGGCCGCTGGATGGGTCTCGACCAAAAGCTCGGCCACGACCAGCCCCAACACGCGGTCGCCGAGGAATTCGAGCCGGTCGTTGTCGTGGGTGTCGGGACGCTCGACGCGAGCACTCGAATGGGTGAGCGCCGTCTTCAGCAGGGCGTGATTGCGGAACCGATAGCCGAGCCTGGCGGCAAACGCCTCGATGGCATTCCCGGCGTCTGCCACCTAATCCACCAATTGAAAGAATCTCGACCAGCGGATGACGCTCGGCCACTCCCAGAACTCCCAAAGCGGCGCCTCGGAGTTGGCGGAAAAGAAGATGATCTCCGCCCGTCCGATGAAGTTCTCGAGCGGAACGTAGCCGACCGCCGACTGCACGCGGCTGTCGGTCGAGTTGTCGCGGTTGTCGCCCATCATGAAATAATAGCCTTCGGGCACGTGGTAGACCTTGGTGTTGTCGCCGAAGCCGTTGTCGACCAGATCGAGCGTCTGATAGGTCACGCCGTCAGGCAGCGTCTCCTCGTAACGCGCCACCCGCCGCGTGCTGCCGAAGGAATCGCGGGTCACGAAATCCTCGATGCGGTGCCGCTTGACCGCCACGCCGTTGATGCGCAGCACGCCATCGACCATCTGGATGCGGTCGCCGGGCAAGCCGATCACGCGCTTGATGTAGTCGGTGGCGTTGTCGCGCGGCAGCTTGAAGACGGCGACGTCGCCGCGCTTCGGCGCGCCGCTCCAGATCCGGCCGGACATGATGTTGGGCGAGAACGGAAAGGAGTGCTTCGAGTAGCCGTAGCTGAATTTGGAGACGAAGAGATAGTCGCCGACCAGCAGGGTGGGGATCATCGAACCGGAGGGGATGTTGAAGGGCTGAAAGAAGAACACCCGCACGATCATCGCCAGGATCAGCGCGTGGATGACGATGCGGACGGTCTCAGCGGCGCCGCTTCTTTGGGACTTGGAATTGTCGGTTCCGCTATCCACGCTCATTCGCTCGCTCCTGGGCCGCCTCGCCGGCGGCGCGTCGGGCATCGGCGCCCGCATTGTCTTGCCCTATATCGCCTGCGGCGACGCGAAGCAAACGAGGATCGGCTATTCGGATCCCGCCCGCGCGCCGGGCGGCAAGGCCGAAATGATCACGATCGCCTGGGCCAGCGGATAGTCGTCGGTGATCGTAAGATCGATGCGCGCCTGGTGGCCGCCGGGAGTTATGGCGTCGAGCTGGCGCGCGGCACCCCCGGTGAGCGACATGGTGGGGCGCCCCGACGGCAGGTTTACGACCCCCATGTCGCGCCAGAAGACGCCGCTGCGGAACCCGGTGCCGAGCGCCTTGGCGCAGGCCTCCTTGGCGGCGAAACGCTTGGCGTAGGAGGCCGCCCGCTCGCGGCGACGCTCGGAGCGCTTGCGCTCGGTTTCGGTGTAGATGCGGTCGAGGAACCGGTCGCCGTAGCGCTCGATGGTCTTCTCGATGCGGCGGATGTCGATGATGTCGTTGCCGAGGCCGATGATCATGGCGCGCTCTCAAGCGCTTCTCGAGCCCGAGGCGTCGGCGCGCGCCTTGTCCATCAGGGCGCGCATCCGGCGGATCGCCGAATCGAGACCGCTGAAGATCGCCTCGCCGACCAGGAAATGGCCGATGTTGAGCTCGACGATCTGCGGCATGGCGGCGATCGGCGCCACCGTGTCGAAGGTAAGCCCGTGCCCGGCGTGAACCTCTATGCCGCTTTGGGAGGCGAGCCGCGCGGCCTGTGCTATCCGCTCCAATTCACCCGCCGTCGCCGCGCGGTCGGCCGCAAAGGCCGCCTCGCAATAGCTTCCCGTGTGCAGCTCGACGATGTCGGCGCCGATTTCGGCCGCCGCCTCGACCTGGTCGGGGTCGGGGTCGATGAATAGCGAGACCCGGATGCCGGCGGCCTGCAGCTTGGCGACGACCGCGGCGAGGTCCTCGCGCGCGCCGGCCACGTCGAGCCCTCCCTCGGTGGTCAGCTCCTGGCGGCGTTCGGGCACCAGGCAGCAGGCGTTGGGCCGGTGCTTGAGGGCGATGGCGATCATTTCCGGCGTCGCCGCCATCTCCAGATTGAGGGGTTGGGTGATCTCGCCCTTGAGGCGCTCGATGTCGCGGTCGGAGATGTGCCGGCGGTCCTCCCGCAGATGGGCGGTGATGCCGTCGGCGCCCGCCTTCACGGCCAGATGCGCGGCGCGCAGCGGATCGGGATGCTGCCCGCCGCGCGCGTTCCTGATGGTTGCGACGTGATCGATATTGACGCCGAGGCGCAATTGGGCCGGCTGATCGCTCGTCTTGGTCATGGTCGGGCCGCTCCGCTCTCAGATACCAATCGATTCCCGCGCGGTGCGCACGTCCCTTCGGCGCTGATAAATCTCGACCGCCCGGCGGAGCGGGAAATAGCAGAGCGCGGCCGCGACGACGCCGAGCGACAGGCCACCGATGGTCATTGGCAGGACTAGCAACCAGAGCTGCTCGGCCGAAAAATGCAAGATACCGACCGACAGATCGATGGACTGATGGATCGCCTCCTTGGCGAGCACGAAGGTTCCAAGCTGGTAGGCACCCATCCAGATGAACGGGAAGGTGAGCGGGTTGCCGATGAAGGTGCCGAGCATCGAGGCGATGATGCTGGCCCGGCTCAGCCAGGCGAGCAGCCCCGCGAGCATGAGCTGGAAGCCCAGGAACGGCGTGAACGACACGAACACGCCGATCGCGCAGCCGAGCGCGATGGCGTGCGGGCTTGAGCGCAGACGGTGCAGCCGATGGAAGATATATTTCGACGAGCGCGCCCAACTGCGGCGGGGCCACATGAATACGCGTATGCGTTCGCTCAGCGCGGTCGGCTCACGACGGCCAAAAAGCATGGATCTCTCGCTCGCTGCGGATGTAGTTCAACGCTCTATCGCCGCTTTCGCCGATCGGCGCCAGTCCCTATTTGTATAATTGTATCATAGCGCGCGAAGGCTCGCGCAATCGTCGGCGCGGGGTCCGCCGGGAGAGCGGCCGGCCGGTCCGCGCGCTGCTCACCGTCAGGCATGAACGCGGGACACCGCGCTCACCACGCTTTTCACCCGCAGCCCCGAAATGATGTCGTTTAGATGCTTGAGGTCGTGCACCTCGAGATCGATTGACATTTCGGAGAAATCGGCGGCCTGGTTGACCATGGCGATCTTGCCGATATTGCCGCCGGTGTCGGCGATCACCTGGGCGATCTGGGCCAGGCTGCCGGGCTCGTTGAGCGCGGTCACGGTGATCTGCGCGGGGAATCGGTCGGCGCTTTCCTCGCCGAGATCCCAGGTCACGTCGATCCAGCGCTCGGGCTGATCGTCGAACTGCTTGAGCGCCTCGGCGTGGATCGGATAGATCGTGATGCCTTCGCCCGGCGTCAGGATGCCGACGATTCGGTCGCCTGGGACGGCGCCCCCCTTGGGGGCGAAGCGCACCGGCAGGTCGGAGTTCATGCCGCGGACCGGGATGCCGCCCTGCTCGGTCTCGTTCTCCTTGGTCGACGATCCCGGCCAGCGGAATTTCAGGCCGATCGCCTTGGTCAGGCCGAACCAGCCTTCGTCGTTGCGCTTGATTCGCGGCCGCTTCGAGGGCTCGCTCACGGCGAGGCCCGGATGGATAGCGCGCAGCACGTCGGCGCTCGGCAGCTCGCCGCGCCCGATCGCCGCCAACACGTCCTCCGGCGTCTTCTGCGGCAACCGCGGAATCGCCTTCTCCAGCGCCGCCCCGTCGAACTCCTTGCCTGCCTTCTTGAACGCGCGGATCAGGATCTCGCGGCCCAGCTTGCCGTATTGCCGGCGCACCGCCTCGCGGGTCGCCCGGCGGATCGCCGAGCGCGCCTTGCCGGTGATCGCGATGCTTTCCCACGCCGCCGGCGGCGTCTGCGCCTGGGAGCGGATGATGTCGACCTCGTCGCCGTTGCGCAGCTCGGTCACCAGCGGCATGTGGTGGCGGTTGATCTTGCAGCCGACGCAGGAATTGCCGACGTCGGTGTGGACCGCATAGGCGAAGTCGATGGGGGTGGCGCCGCGCGGCAGCGCGATTAGCCGGCCCTTGGGCGTGAAGCAGAACACCTGGTCGTGGAACAGCTCGAGCTTGGTGTGCTCCAGGAACTCTTCCGGGTTGTCGCCCTCGAGCAGGTTCTCCACCAGCCGGCGCAGCCACTGATAGGCGTTGCTCTCCTCCGAGAGCGCGTAGCCCTGCTTGCTCTTCGCCTTGGCCCCGCGCTTCGGCTTGGCCTTGCCGTTGAGCCCGTCCTTGTAAAGGACGTGGGCGGCGACGCCGTATTCGGCGACCTCGTGCATGCCGCGGGTGCGGATCTGCAGCTCGACGCGCTGATGATGGGGGCCGACTACGGTGGTGTGAATCGATTGATAATCGTTCTGCTTTGGATTGGAGACGTAGTCCTTGAACCGTCCCGGCACCGCGTGCCAGGTGGTGTGCACCACCCCCAGCACCCGGTAGCAGGCGTCCTCGTCGGGGACGACGATGCGGAAGCCATAGACGTCGGAGAGTTGCTCGAGCGAGATCTGCTTGCGCTCCATCTTGCTCCAGATCGAATAGGGCCGCTTGAGGCGGCTCAGGACCTCCGCGTCGATGCCGTTGGCCTTCAGCCTCGACTGGAGTTCGCGCTTGATCTTCTCGATCACCCCCTTGTTGGCGCTGTGCATGGCCTCGAGCCGGGCGACCACCGCCTTGTGGGCGCGCGGATTGAGCGATTGGAAGGCGAGGTCCTCGAGCTCCTCGCGCAGGCTCTGCATGCCCATCCGCCCGGCCAAGGGCGCGTAGATGTCCATGGTCTCCTCGGCGATGCGCTTGCGCTTGGCGGGGGTGACGTGCTCCAGCGTGCGCATGTTGTGCAGACGGTCGGCGAGCTTCACCAGCAGCACGCGGATGTCGCTCGAGATCGCGATCAGCAGCTTGCGGAAATTCTCCGCCTGCTCGGCGCGCTTGGAGACCAGATCGAGCTTCTTGATCTTGGTCAGGCCGTCGACCAGCGTGCCGATCTCCTCGCCGAACAGCTCGGCGATCTCGTCGCGCGTGGCCTCGGTGTCCTCGATGGTGTCGTGCAGCAAGCCGGCGACGATGGTGGCGTCGTCGAGCTTGAAGTCGGTCAGTATGGAGGCTACCTCGAGGGGATGGGAGATGTAGGGATCGCCCGAGTCCCGGCGCTGATGGCCATGGGCCTTCATCGCGTAGACATAGGCGCGGTTGAGGAGCATCTCGTCCGCGTTGGGATCGTAGCTCAAGACGCGCTCGACGAGCTCGGGCTGGCGTATCATGGCCCGTCAACCTTCTCCGCCCGTGGCGCCGCGGTCACGGCCGCGCCACCCTCGCATCGGCGGGCATGGAAAGCATTGGGGCGAACCGCGCCATGGGTTCGCCGGAAAGGTGATGGGCAAACTCTAGCGCGAGCGTGGGCCTGCATTGGAGGATTCGGCTGGAGCCAGATTTTCCAACCCCCGCAGAAGCTCCTCCTCGGTCATCCGGTCGATGACGGAATCGTCGATCTGATTGTCCTGCCCGATGGTCGGCGCAACCATGTCCTCCAGACCGATCGCGGGCACCGCGTCGGGTTCGGGTTCGTCCACCTCGACATATTTCTGCATCGAGTGGATCAGATCTTCCTTCATGTCGCCCGGCGAGACCGTCTTCTCGGCGATCTCGCGAAGCGCCACCACGGGGTTCTTGTCGTTGTCGCGCTCGATGGTGATAGGCGAGCCGGCGGAAATGGTCCGTGCCCGGTGGCTGGCGAGCAGCACGAGTTCGAAGCGGTTTGTGACCTTGTCGATGCAGTCTTCGACGGTGACGCGAGCCATGGATATTCCTCGTCAAGTCCTGGGGAGTCGATTCAACTATGTATTAGGCGCTCGCCCGCTTGGGTGCAAGGGGTCCTCTAGCCAAGCTTAACCAAGCCGTTCGAGCCGCCCGAGGATCCTGCCGCCGCGCAGCCGCCTCGAAGCGCGCGCCAAGGCGCCCGCCGACCGGCCCGTCGCCGGGTGGCGCCAGCCGGGAAACGCCTCGGCCAGCGGCGTCATCACGAAGGGGCGCTCGTGGGCGGCGGGATGGGGCAACACCAGCCGGCGCCCCGCCGCGGAGCCTCCCCGGATTCTCCCTTTTGGGACTGCTCGACGCCAGTGCCGCACCAGGCCCTTGTAGTCGATGATGTCGAGATCGAGCGGCCGCGGCCCCCACGGCATCGCCGAGCGCCTGCCGGCGCGGCGCTCGATCTGCTTGAGCAGGCGCAGAAGTGCCGCGGGAGGGCGATGACTGGCGATGGCGATGACGGCGTTGGCGTAGGGGTCGAGCCGGCCGGGCCCCATCGGGGCGCTGGCGTAAATGTCTGATCCGCCTAGCAGTTCCAGACCAGCGCGGTGCAATTCCTCGCACGCCCTTGTGAGGGTTTGTGCCGGGGTGCCCCAGGCGCCGCCGCGGTTCGAGCCCAGCCCGATCACGATCTGGCCCCGAATAAAGTGCCGTTTGCCAATGTCCCGTCCCGGCCCTATATGTCGGGCAAAATGGGGGCTTGGCCGGCTGGCTACGCCGGTAGGACCGTCTCGATTTGGGGACTTATTGCAGAGAGTAAGTATGATCTTTTATCCCACTGAAAGAATTGCACTTTTTATAGATGGCGCCAACCTTTACGCAGCCGCGAAAGCGCTCGGCTTCGACATCGACTACAAGCGCCTGCTGACGCTGTTCCGGTCCAAGGGCCAGCTCGTGCGCGCCCTTTATTACACCGCGCTGGCGGAGGACCAGGAATATTCCTCGATCCGGCCGCTGATCGATTGGCTCGATTACAACGGCTACACCATGGTGACCAAGCCGACCAAGGAGTTCACCGACGCCGCCGGCCGCCGCAAGATCAAGGGCAACATGGACATCGAGCTCGCGGTCGACGCCATGGAGCTCGCCGACAATCTCGACCATCTGGTGCTGTTTTCGGGCGACGGCGATTTCCGCTCCCTGGTCGAGGCCCTGCAGCACAAGGCAAAGCGGGTTAGCGTCGTTTCGACGCTTGCCTCGCATCCGCCCATGGTCGCCGACGAGCTGCGCCGGCAGGCCGATCAGTTCATCGATCTGGTGGACCTCATCGACGAGATCGGCCGCGACCCCTCCGAACGCGCGCCGCGCCGGCGGGAGGAAGATGAGGATGAACCCTTCGAGGTCGATTACGACGCGGTCGGCGATCTGACCGAGGCGTGACGGGCGGTCCCACCGCGGCCACCGAACCGGCGCGCGAATGCGCCCGGTGCCCGCGGCTGGTCGCGTTCCGTAACGACAACAAGCGTGCCCACGGCGACTGGTTCAACGGCGCGGTGCCCTCCTTCGGCGCCGGCGACGCGCGGCTTCTGATCGTCGGATTGGCGCCCGGCCTCAAGGGCGCCAACCGCACCGGCCGTCCCTTCACCGGCGACTATGCGGGCGAGCTGCTCTACGCGACGCTCGCAAAGTTCGGCTTCGCGGCCGGGAGCTATGAGGCCCGCCCCGACGACGGCCTCGCGCTGCGGGGCTGCATGGTCACCAACGCGGTGCGCTGCGTGCCGCCGCAAAACAAGCCGAGCGGCGCGGAGCAGTCCAATTGCCGTCCCTTCCTGGCCGCCCGGCTCGGCGCCATGGAGCGCCTCGAGGCGGTCCTGGCGCTGGGGCGGATCGCCCACGAGGCGGTGCTCTCGGCGCTGGGCCGGCGCAAGTCGGCCCACCCCTTCGGCCATGGCAGAGTGCACGATTTGGGGCAGCGGTTCCGGCTCTATGACTGCTATCACTGCTCGCGCTACAACACCAATACCGGGCGGCTGACCGCGGCGATGTTCGAGGCCGTCTTCAGCCAGATCCGCGATCGTTTGCGGGCGCCCTGAAGCGGGCCGCGGTCGCGGCTCCTGCGGGACGGTCCGCCGCTTAGCCCTTTTCGCGCAGCAGCCGCGCCTTTTGCCGCTCCCAGGCGCGCTTCTTCTCGACCTGGCGCTTGTCGTGGAGCTTACGCCCCTTCGCCAGTCCGATCAGCAGCTTGGCGATCCCGCGGTCGTTGAAATAGAGCTTCAACGGCACCACCGTCATGCCTTCGCGCTGGATCGCGCCGATCAGGCGGTTGATCTCCCGCTTGTGCAGCAGCAGCTTGCGGCGGCGGCGGGGCCGGTGGTTGTCGCGCGCGGCCTGGGAGTATTCGGGGATATGGGCGTTGATCAGGTAGATCTCGCCCTGTTCGTCGGTGGCGTAGGCATCGGCGATGTTGGCCTTGCCGGTCCGCAGGGACTTGACCTCGCTGCCGCGCAGTTCGAGCCCCGCCTCGAGGGTTTCCTCCACCTCGTAGTTGCGGCGCGCCTTCCTGTTCTCGGCGATCAGGCGGGCGTTGCCGCGATTCACCGCCATCGATGCCCGGACCTCAAGCCGCGGCTTCGAGCGCCTGCAGCCCTGCCTTCTCCAGCGCCTCCTCGACGCGTTTGCGGGAGCCGGCGGCAAGCGGAGCGAGCGGCGAGCGGGTCTCGGCCCCGCATAGGCCGAGGCAGGAGGCGGCGTATTTTACCGGCGCGGGGTTGGATTCGACGAACAGCGCGTCGTGGACCGGCATCAGCCGGTCCTGAATCTCAAGCGCCTCGGCGAAATCGCCGGCGAGGCACGCGTTCTGGAACTCGGCGCACAGCCGCGGCGCGATGTTGGCGGTGACCGAAATGCAGCCGTGACCGCCATGGGCCATGAAGCCGAGCGCGGTCGCGTCCTCGCCGGATAGCTGGTTAAAGTCGGGACCCATCGCCGCGCGCTGCTGGCTGATCCTGGCCATGTTGGCGGTCGCGTCCTTGACGCCGATTATGTTGGGCAGCTCGAACAGGCGCGTCATGGTCTCGACCGACATGTCGATCACGCAGCGGCCGGGAATGTTGTAGATCAGAATCGGGATGTCGGCGCAGTCGTTGAGCGCCTTGTAGTGCCGGTAGAGCCCGTCCTGGGTCGGCTTGTTGTAGTAGGGCGTCACCACTAGAGCTGCGTCGGCGCCGGCCTTCGCGGCGTGCCGGGTGAAATCGATCGCCTCGGCGGTGCTGTTGGAGCCGGTCCCGGCGATGACCGGCACGCGTCCGGCCGCCGTCTCGATGCAGATTTCGATCGTCCGGCGGTGCTCCTTGTGGCTCAAGGTCGGCGATTCCCCGGTCGTGCCGACCGGAACCAGGCCGTGCGTTCCTTCAGTGATCTGCCACTCGATCAGGCGGCAATAGGCTTCCTCGTCGACCTCGCCCGCCTTGAACGGCGTTATCAGTGCGGTGAATGAGCCTTTGAACATGGTTGCGGTCCCCGATCCATCGGCCAAGGGTGCTGCGATCGTGCCGATCGGCAGCCTGCCGTCGGCGCCATATGATCGAATGAGTTTGACTTTTTTGGACAATAGACGCTCGCCCCATGGGCGGCAAGACAACGGCGGGGGCGAAGTAAAACGTCATCATTCCGCCGGAATTTCACACGAACTTCCCTATCACGCACGTTGCTTGAAGTTTTATGAGGGGGCTAGGCACGGCGGCCGGAATGCGGTCGTGATGGCGGATCGTTTTGATCCGCC
>CAYVYD010000008.1:21107-24133 GCA_964454415.1 uncultured Hyphomicrobiaceae bacterium
GCCCTGCCGGTTCCCAATCCGGTCCGCACCCGCAATCCCGCCGTCGAGAAGGCGATCGCCGCCATCAAGGACTACGATCTGCCGAAGCATGACGGCGCCAACCTCAAGGAAGCGGTTCGCCACGCCTTCCGGCGGCGCTTTGCCGAGGCGCGTGCCCGCGAGCGGGCGATCAAGGACCCCGTCGCCCGCAAGCTCGCGCACTGGTACCGGCTGCGCGCCGGGGACACGCAGGACGGCGCGGAAAAGATCGAGGGCTTCCGCAAGGCCAATCCGCAGTGGCCCAACCAGGACGGCTTGCGCCATACCGCCGAGGCGGCGCTCTTCAAGCATCCTGGTTCGCCTGAGCGCGTGCTGGCCTTTTTCGAGGCCACGGCGCCGGTGACGGGGGCGGGCAGGGCCGCGTTCGCCGGCGCGTATCTGGATCTGGGCAACCGGGCGGAGGCGGCGCGGCTGATCAAGCAGGCCTGGCGCGGTGACGAGCTCGGCAAGTCGCTGGAGGCGGCGATCCTCAAGCGCTTCGGAGAGCTGCTCGGTCCCGACGACCACAAGGCGCGCATCGACAAGCTTCTCTACGCCGACCGCAAGGTGTTGATCGGCCCGGCGCTGCGCACGGCCAAGCTGCTCGACAAGCAGGAGACCCGGAAGGTGGAGGCCCGCGCCGCCGTCATCCGCCGCTCCAAGGCCGCCGCCGGGCTGCTCGACAAGCTTCCCGACGAGGCCAGGAAGGAGCCCGGCATCATCTTCGCCCGCGTCCAGTGGCGCCGCCGGAACGACAAGGAAAAGGAGGCGTGGGAGTTGTTGCTCGAGGCGCCGACCGATCCCGCCCAGCTGGTCGATCTCGACGAATGGTGGGTGGAGCGGCGGGTCAATTGCCGCAACGCGCTGAACAAGGGCGAATACGGCGTTGCCTACCGCCTCGCCAGCGAGCACGGGGCCGTCTCCAGCGCCTATTACGGCGAGGCCGAGTTCCTGGCGGGCTGGATCGCCCTGCGCTTCCTCAAGCGCCCGCAGAAGGCGATGACTCATTTCATCGCGCTGCGGACGGCGGCCACCGATCCGAAGGAAATCGCACGGGCCGAATATTGGCTGGGCCGGACGGCGAACGCGTTGCGGCAGATGCAGCAGGCGGACCAGCATCTGCGCGCCGCGGCGCAGATCACCCAATCCTATTACGGCCAGATCGCCCTCCAGACGGTCAACGCCCACAGCGCGCGCCTGAAGGTGGCGGCGACGCCCGAAATCACCGAGGAGACCTCAAACCGGCTGATGGCGCGCGACGCGGTCAGGGCGATCGCTGTGGTCCGCCAGGCCGGTCTCGATAGCCTGACGCGGTTCTTCTACTACCAGTTGGCGCGCAGCCTCCACCAAGGCGACGAAGTCGCCCTGGTCGCCGAGATCGCCCGGCGGCTCGACCACGTCCAGGCGAGCGTCAGGCTCGCCAAGATCGCGTTGAACTACGGCGTGCCGGTGGTCGACTACGCCTACCCCGTCGACGTGTTCCCCGATTACAAGAACCTCGCCGAGCCGGTGGAGCCGGCGCTGCTGCACGCGCTCTCGCGGCAGGAGAGCGAGTTCAACGAAAAGGCCAAGAGCCCGGTGGGCGCCAGCGGCCTCATGCAGTTGATGCCCCGGACCGCGCGCGCCGTGGCGCGCAGCCACAAGGTGCGCTACCACCACTCCAAGCTCACCGCTGAGCCCTCCTACAATTTGATGCTGGGGGCGGCCCATCTGAGCGATCTCCTGGGGATTTTCTCCGGCTCCTACATCAAGTCGCTCGCCGCCTATAACGCCGGCGGCGGTAGGGTTCGGGAGTGGACCGAGAAATTCGGCGATCCCAACGCGCCTGGCGTCGACTCCATCGATTGGGTCGAGCGCATCCCCTTCACCGAAACCCGCGAATACGTGCAGAAGATCATCATGACCATGCAGGTCTATCGCGCGCGCCTCGAGGGGCCGGACCGGGCCTTGCGGATAATGGCCGACATCAATCGCGGCAAAAGCACCAAGGGCGCCGAAGGTCCCTCCACAGTAACCGTCGAGGCCTCCAACTAACGCCCGGTTGCTTTCACGGCGCGCTGGGGCTACCCATCTGAATATCCGAATAAAAAAGGCTTGGCTGCGGGCCATGATAGAGCCTGACTACCGACAAGAATGGAGAGATATCTTGTTCTCCGCCCATGACGGGCTGAGGCTCTACGGCCGCCATTACCCCGCCATGGGACGATCCGAGGGCACGGTCGTCTGCCTTGCCGGATTGACCAGGAATTCCAAGGACTTCCACCTGCTGGCCGGAGCGCTCTCGGCCTACGGGATCGGACCATTCGACGTCTATTGCCTCGATTTCAGGGGCCGGGGCCGATCGGCGCACGACCCGGACTGGTCGAATTACACCCCCTATATCGACATGCTCGATACGATCGATTTCCTCACCGTCGAGGGCATCCACAGCGCCGCCTTCGTCGGCACCTCGCGCGGCGGCATCGTCACCATGCTGCTGGCGGCGTTTCGCCCCGCCGCGGTCGCCGCCGCGGTCCTCAACGACATCGGTCCCGTGATCGAGACCCAGGGCCTGGCGCGGATCACCGGTTACGTCGGCCTCACGCCGGTGCCCGAGGATTGGGACGAGGCGGCGCGATTGATCCGCGACATGAACCGCGGCTTCTTCCCCTATGTCAGCGACGAGGATTGGCTGGAGATCGCGCGGCAGTGGTTCGGCGAACGCGACGGCCGGCCCACCGCCGGCTACGACCCCAACCTCGCGAAAATGTTCTCCACCGCGGACGTGGCGCAAGGCGTGCCGCCCATGTGGAACCAGTTCGCCGCGCTCAACCGGGTGCCGGCGCTCGCGATCCGCGGCGCGCTGTCGGACATTCTGAGCGACGAAACGTTGAAGGAAATGACCGAACGGCATCCGATGCTGGCGGCCATCACCGTGGAGGAGGAAGGCCACGCGCCGCTGCTGCGCGACAATCAGACGATCGAGACCATCGCCGATTTCCTGCACGGCGCCGATTTCGCCCGCGCAA
>CAYVYD010000009.1:0-23719 GCA_964454415.1 uncultured Hyphomicrobiaceae bacterium
GCGAAAAGCGCCTCGGCGATGCCCGGTGCGACCACCGCTAGGTTGGTGTTTTGATTGGCCGCGATGGCCTGGAAACTCGACATGATGCCCCACACGGTGCCGAAAAGCCCGACGAAGGGCGCGATCGAACCCACGGTAGCAAGAAACATCAACCGCCGCTCAAGGCGTCCCACCTCCCGATTCAGGGTGACGTCCAGCACCTTTTGAATGCGCATTTGCACGCCGGTCAGGGGTCTCGCGCCCCCCTCCATGCTGCGTTTCCATTCGCGCATGGCGGCCACGAACATTGCGGCCATCGACGCGTTCTGGCGCTGAGCCAGGGCCTGATAGAGCTCTTGAAGCGATCTCCCGGACCAAAAGGTCTGTTCGAACTTGTCGGTTTGACGTTGCGTGCTCGTGATCAGCACGAGCTTCTCCATGATGATGGCCCAACTCCAAATCGAGGCAAGCAGCAGCCCCAGGATCACCAATTGGACGACGAGGTCGGCGTTGAGAAACAGCGAAACGATCGATGCGCCCACCTCGCTTTTCACGGGCGCTAATACGTCTATGTCTGTCGGTGTCATGGCGGATTGTCGATCCCTAAGCACGCGGTCCCCCGGCGCGCCGGGCGGCTCATCACCTATGCCTGCCCTCGCCGATCCCGCTTGCTCGCAGGGTCATCTCTCTGGGTTAAGGAAGCGTTCAAATGCGCTCCGTATCAGCGCGCCGATCCGCTTTGGTTTGCCCGATCGGGTGATCAGGACGATTTTGACGCGGGCGCGCACGATGGTTTTTTCGTCGCGCACGATCTCTTGCTTCAGGGTCAGCGTGGCGCCGCCGATCTCCTCGCACTCGCTCACCACCTCGAGAACGTCGCCGATGGCGGCTGGCTGCAGATAATCGATCTCCATGTGACGTACGACGAAGGCCGCTGGTTCTCCGCTCTCCTTGGCCGAAATGAGATCTTCGTGGTCGATCCCTAACAGACGAACGAAATCGGATCGTCCGCGTTCGCAAAATCGGATGTAGCTCGCGTGATAGACGAGGCCGGAAAAATCGGTGTCCTCGTGATAGACGCGGACGGGCAGCACGTGTCGGCTGCCTTCGATCCGGCCGGCGAGGTCGGGCCAAGAGCGGCTCTCACTCGCCACGCCCTTGCTCGTCCTTATTGAACAGATTGATTTGCTCGCCGCTCAAGGAATTGGGGATATCCAGCCCCAAATGACGATAGGCCTCGCCGGTGAGGATTCGCCCCCGCGGCGTTCTGCTCACCAGTCCCTGCTGCAGCAGGAAGGGCTCGATGATCTCTTCGATCGCATCGCGTGGTTCGTTGAGCGAGGCCGAAAGCGTCTCGACACCCACCGGTCCGCCGCCAAAGGTGGCCGCGATGCAACTGAGATAACGGTGGTCCAGCGCGTCGAGCCCCAACGCATCGACCTCCAATTGCTTGAGCGCCTTGTCGGCGATCGCTGCGTCGATGACGGTCGCTCCTTCGTGTGTTGCGAAATCGCGCACGCGGCGCAACAAGCGGCCGGCTATCCGCGGGGTGCCCCTTGCGCGACGGGCTATCTCGCGCGCGCCCTCGTCGCTCATCGCCACGCCGAATACGCGTGCGCCCCGGCTGACGATCTTCTCTAGATCGCTTTCGCCGTAGAAGTTGAGACGGATGGGAATTCCGAACCGGTCGCGCAACGGCGTGGTCAGCAGCCCGGATCTGGTCGTGGCGCCGATCAGGGTGAAGTGCGCGAGATCGATTCGGACCGATCGCGCCGCGGGTCCCTCGCCGATGATCAGGTCGAGCTGGAAGTCCTCCAACGCCGGATAGAGGATCTCCTCGACCGCCGGATTCAGCCGGTGGATTTCATCGATGAACAGAACATCGCGCTCCTCAAGATTGGTCAGCAGAGCCGCGAGATCGCCGGCCTTGGCGATGACGGGGCCCGAGGTCGCGCGAAAATTCACGCCGAGCTCGCGGGCGACGATCTGCGCAAGCGTCGTCTTGCCGAGGCCGGGGGGACCAGCGAAAAGTGTGTGGTCGAGGGCTTCGCCGCGCGCGCGCGCCGCCTCTATGAACACTTTCAGATTGTCGCAGGCACGCCGTTGACCGATGAACTCGCCCAGCGTCTGAGGGCGCAGATTGGTCTCCTGCCCATCATCCTCCATCTGCACGGGCTGAACGGCGCGCTCGCTCACTTGGAGAGTTCCTTAAGCCCCAGGCGGATCAGTTCTTCAGTCCTCGCGGCCTCGCCGGCCTTCGAGGTTGCATTGGCGATCGCCGCGCTCGCCTCGGAAGGATTGTAGCCCAGGTTGGTCAGGGCCGAGACCGCGTCGGCGGCGGCGGGCCGCTCATGCGGGTGCGCGCCATGCACCGAAATGATTTGGCTGGCCGCGCCCAATGAAATCAGTGAGGGGATGCGGTCCTTGAGTTCGCTCACGATGCGCTGGGCAACCTTCGGTCCCACCCCCGGCGCCCTCGCTATCTGGGCCTTGTCCTGCAGCGCTAGCGCGTTGGCGAGATCCTGCGGGCTCAACGTTCCCAATATTGCCAGGGCGACCTTGGCGCCCACGCCCTGTACGTTCTGCAGCAGCCGGAACCACGAGCGTTCGGTCTCGTTTTGAAATCCGAACAGTCGAATCTGATCCTCCCGAACATGGGTCACGATCGTCAGCGACGTGGCCTGGCCGACCGGCGGCAGCGCCGCCAGGGTGAGTGCCGAGCACGTCACTTGGTAGCCGACGCCCGCTACGTCGAGGATCATCCAATCCTCGCCAATGGCATCGACCGTACCGGTGAGTTTTCCAATCACTGCGTGAGCGCCTCCTCGCCCGAACGGTTCTCTCTCAATTCCATCCGTTCACGGTGGTGCGCGTGAGTGATCGCGACGGCAAGCGCGTCTGTGGCATGTTCGTCGTCCGGTCGGGCACGGGGAAGCAGATGCTCGACCATCGCGCGAATCTGTCTCTTGTCGGCGTGGCCGGCGCCCACAACCGACTTCTTCACCAAATTAGGCGCGTATTCGAAAACGCTGATCCCGCTCAGTGCCGGGACGAGCAGGGCGATGCCGCGTGCCTGCCCAAGTTTGAGCGTCGCCGCAGCGTCTCGGTTGACGAAAGTCGTTTCCACCGAAGCCTCGACTGGGCGCCATTCACCCGTCACCGCGTTCAATCCGACGAATAGCTGCTGCAGCCGTTCGGCAAGGCTGAGCCCGGCGTCTGAAGCGATCGTGCCACTCGCCAGATAGGTGAGCCTGCTGCCCCCGCTTTCAATGATCCCCCAGCCCGTGCTCCGCAACCCAGGATCGATGCCGATGATCCTGACAGGTGCCACCATTCGAGGACTCCCCTAACGGGCGACAGGCCCACTGCGTCGTGGCGGTCGCCCCGCCCTAGGCACTCAACTTTTCGATGACTTCGTCGGAAACTTCGAGATTGGCGTAAACGTTTTGCACGTCGTCGGAGTCTTCCAGCGCGTCCAACATGCGCAGCACCTTTTCGCCCTCGTCATCGCCCAGTTCCGTGCTGGTTTTGGGCCGCCAAATGATGTTCGACTGACGCGGCTCGCCGAACCGCTTCTCGAGTTCCGCGGCTACCTGATGCAGCGATTCGGGATCGCAGTATAACCTATGTCCGTCCTCGCTTGACTCCACATCGTCGGCGCCGGCTTCGATGGCCGCCTCGAGCATCGCCTCGGCCGTTCCCGCCGAGGCATCGAACTCCACCGCACCAACGCGGTCGAACATGAAGGCGACGGATCCGGTTTCGCCGAGATTGCCGCCGAACTTGGAGAAGGTGGCGCGAACCTCGCTGGCGGTCCTGTTTCGGTTGTCGGTCAACGCCTCGACGATGACGCCGACGCCGCCCGAGGCGAAACCCTCATAGCGGACCTCTTCGTAGCTCTCGCCACCCGCCTCAGTGCTCTTCTTGATGGCGCGCTCGATATTGTCCTTGGGCATGTTTTGCGCCCGCGCCGCCTGTACGGCGGAGCGCAGGCGGGGATTCAGTTCGGGTTCGGGGGAGCCGAGTTTGGCCGCGATCGTGATTTCCCTGGCGAGCTTGGAAAAGATCTTGGAGCGCTTTTTGTCCTGCGCTCCCTTGCGGTACATGATGTTCTTGAATTTGGAATGGCCTGCCATTGTGCAAACTTAACCGCGAGATCGAATTTCGTGATTTGAACGTTTCGCAACCGGAACTCCTCCGGCCGATTCGCTGTTATCGGTTATAGGAAGGCTGCCCGGCAAAATCCATAGACGGATCGCCTCGACGGCAAGCGGCCGCGATGTGGTCACGCCTTGGTGCCTTAGTATGGCGTTAACCAAGCACCGACTAGGCTTTATTTCCTGACCGATTGGACGCCATCGACGGGTACCCGAGTAACGCGTCGGAAGGAGGACCCCCATGGCTCGCAACGCAAAGACCAAATCCCTGCACGAGCGGGTGGACTTGGCAACCGCAGAGTCCGCGAAAGCCGCCAATCTGGCGCTACAGGCCATGGCGCGCACTGCGGAAGCCGGTCCGGCTCATGAAATCGGAATCCGCTATCTGGTCGACCTGTGCGGCACGGCGGCCGGTCACCTGTCGCGGGCGAACGAGCTCTTGACGTCCTCTCCCGGCGATGCCGAGGACGCGATCAACGAGCTCGACGCCGCGTTGGAATGCTTGAAGAAGGTCAAGGCCGACGGCTTGAAGTGCGCCAATGCGCTAGCACAGAGCCCGGCGAAAAGCGCCTGACAAGCTACCTCGCCGAACCCGGATAGCGGCTCAGTCCTCGACCCAGAAGTCCGGCTCGATCGGCCGCAACCTGCCACCCAACCGCACCGGTGAAATTGCAGTGGCGAGTCCTGTGGAATCGTCCGTTTCCACGGCGACCCCGGCAAATGTCCCAGCCCCCTTGGCCGGTTCGAAACGGCCACTCGGGATATTCGTCAGAAAGCGCGCCAGCGGCTCTTCCTTTTTCATTCCGAGCACCGAGTTGTAGTCCCCGCACATGCCCGCATCGCTGATGAAGGCGGTGCCGCCCGTCAAGATTTGATCGTCGGCGGTCGGCACGTGGGTGTGGGTTCCGATGACGCAGCTCGCCCGCCCGTCGACGAAGTGAGCGAAGGCCTGTTTCTCCGAAGTGGCCTCCGCATGGAAGTCGATGAGAATTGCATTGGCTCCGCTCCTCAACGGGCAGTCGTCGAGCGCCCGTTCGATGGCCCGAAAGGGGCAATCGAGCTGGCCCATGAACACGCGTCCCATGGCATTGATCACCAGAACGTCGGCGCCGTTGCCGGCCTTGAAAAGGCCAGCGCCTCGGCCGGGCGCGTCGCCTGGAAAATTGAGCGGCCGCAGCAGGCGCTCCTGCCGCTCGATGAAGACCAGCGCCTCGCGCCGATCCCACACGTGGTTTCCCGTGGTGACGACGTCCGCGCCAGCATCGAGGAATTCATGGAAGATCGCCTCGGTGATGCCGAACCCGCCGGCGGCGTTCTCGCCGTTCACGACCGCGAGATCGATGGCGTAACGCTCGCGTAGCCGCGGCAGTTCGGCCTGGACGATCTCCCGCCCCACCCTTCCGACGACGTCTCCGACAAACAAAAGGCGCACGGCTACTCCTCGAACCGCCGCGCGCCCGACTGGGTGAGGATCCAGTCGAGCGTTTGGTCGTGATCACCAGCGCCCCAGGCTGCCGTTTCCTGCTCGTCGAATGCGACGCCGACCGCAACCACGTGGCCCGCGGCGCGCAGGGCGTGAAGCGTTCGGTCATAATAGCCGCCGCCATATCCAAGCCGGTGACCGGCGCCGTCGAAGGCGAGCAGCGGCACGAGGATCACGTCGAGGATGGCGATCAGCCGCGCCTCGGTGCCCGGCTCCTTCACGCCGAAGCGCCCAGCGGCCAGGCGATCTTCCGGGGCCCATAGCCGGAAACCGAGCGGCGCATCGTGCGCAGGCGTCACGGGCAGGGCGATAACGCAACCAACCTCACGCAGTTCTTCAAGCAGGGGGAGCACGTCGAGTTCGTTGCCGATCGGATGGTAGCCTGCAATCACCTTGGCACCCAACTTGACCACCAGCTCCACGCCGGCGGTCCTGACGCATTGGGCCGCACGCAACCTAAGCTCGGCATCCAATCCGTCACGGAGGTTCTTAGCTGCCTTACGCAAGGCGGGCTTGGCACCGCTGGAACCGGGCGATGATTTCATGGGCCGTCAGCAGGGAAGGGTTGGACCATGCTCGCTGCCAATCGTCGGCACGGGGTCTAGGGGGCGACTTGACGACATAAGAGCGCTGGTCGTGACAGCGCCAGACATGACAGGGCCGCACGGGCCGTCGAGGCGTTCGATCCCTCTGGGTCCCTACTTGCGTAGGTGGGCGCCGAGTGATTGGGACCACGGTCCCAGTCAGGGTCAGCTCCCTTGAGGAAACAATCGGCCCCGGGGATTGTTGCCTCTAACGCACCTGGCAGCCCTGTCGACGGCACTCTAGATCACAAACGTTAAGAGTCCAGCGCAATGCATCAGGACTTGGAGGCATCTTCCGCCAGCTGCATGCTCAAGGATTGAATGCGTTCGGCCGCCTCATTGATCATGCCCGCGAGCTCCTCCTGGGCCGAGACGACGAGCTCATCGGCGGCGGCATGGTCTTCCCGGATCTTCGCCAATTTGGCGTTCAAGTCGTCGAGCTGCCTGCGCGCCTCCGACAGTTCGTCGGCCACAAGTAATCCCGCCATCAGGATCAAACGATCATCGCCCGCCTGACCGAACCGCCCCGTCAGGTTGTCGACGTGCTTGCGTACGTGCTCAGCCAGCATTTGCAGATGGCGTTCCTCGCCATCGTCGCATTCGAGCCGATAGGTTCTGCTGTTCAGGGTAATCGTCACTTGCCCCATCGCTCCCCGTCTCCCGCTTGCTTGGTGGCATCCCTAACCGGTCTTCACGATTGTCTTGATGGAATCGATGACGTTTTCGAGCCGGTGCGAGACCTCGTCATTCGCCGTTTCGAGCCGTTCGGCGCGCTGGCGTGCGACGCTGAGGCTTGCGGTCAAGCGCTCCTGCTCCGCGTTCAAAGACTGTATGTGTTGTTCGAGATCCTCGACTCTTTTCTCTTCAGCCAGTCTCTGGGCTACTGCGTCTTCGAATGTTTTTAGGGCCTTTGTGAGTCGGGTGGTGGCCTCTTGCAGGATCTTCGGCTTGACTGCGCTACTACTCAACTTCATCTCCCCTGGCCGCTTTTTTCAACGCAATACGAAAACAGCTCTCAGTCCGCCAATGAAACTTTAGGCGCCCGCCAAATGAAGCGTCAACCATTTGCCGAAAGTTCAAGCCCCAAGTTTTCGTCAGAATGTTGACTCCGATCATCCATCCCATCATTTTGGGCCGCTACTTAACGGCCCTGCATGCAAAATAGGCGAGGAATTGGACATATTTCCGCCGCTCGTGTGGCTGGGCCGCCAGCCTGCCTGACCGATTGCAACCTAGAACAGCGTTGACCTGGGCAGCTTCTTTTCACGGGAATCGCCGACGCGGTTCCTGAACCTGATTGGTGATGCAACGTGGTGGAGACATGCAATGGCGACTCGAGTGGCAATCAACGGATTTGGTCGTATCGGACGCAATGTGCTGCGCGCGATTGCCGAAGCCAACCGCAAGGACATCGAAGTGGTCGCCATCAACGATCTGATTTCGACCGAGGTCGGCGCCCACCTGTTCAGATATGACTCGGTTCACGGTCCATTCAACGGATCGGTCAATGTGACCCAGGACACCATGGATGTGGGCTTCGGTCCCATCAAGGTCACCGCCGAGCGCGATCCCGCCGATCTGCCGTGGAAGGATCTGGAGGTCGATATCGCGCTCGAATGCACCGGCCTATTCACCGATCGCGACAAGGCGGCGTCCCACCTCAAGGCAGGGGCCAAGCGCGTGCTCATATCGGCACCCGCAAAGGGCGCTGACCTGACCGTCGTCTATGGCGTCAACCACGACAAATTGGAGCCGTCCCACGAGGTGGTCTCGAATGCCTCGTGCACGACCAACTGTCTGGCGCCGGTCGCGAAGGTTCTGCATGAGCTTTGCGGCATCGAGCGCGGTTATATGACGACGATCCACGCCTATACGGGGGACCAGCGGCTGCTCGATGCCCCCCACAAGGATTTACGCCGCGCGCGCGCGGCGGCCACTTCGATAATTCCGACCTCGACCGGCGCGGCGAAGGCCGTGGGCCTGGTGCTCCCCGAACTCAACGGGAAGCTCGACGGCACGGCGGTGCGCGTTCCCACCCCGAACGTCTCGCTGATCGACCTTACCTTCTCGCCGCAGCGCGACACATCGACCGATGCAATCAATGAGTCGATGGCACGAGCAGCTGAACAGGAACTCAAGGGCGTGCTCGGCGTCACCGAGGAGGCTCTGGTTTCCATCGATTTCAACCACAATCCCAACTCATCCACCTTCGATCTGACGCAAACCCAGATCGTGGACGGCAAGCTCGTGCGCGTGCTTTCCTGGTACGACAATGAGTGGGGATTCTCGAACCGGATGTGCGACACCGCCGCGATCATGGGCAAGCTCGGATAACGGGCGCCCGATGGTCACGTCGGGTAAGTTTCGTCTTTGCGGTAGATCGGCCTTGACCTGCGCCGGCGGGGGCGTTGCACTTGCGGTCGGGAGCTGAGATGAGTTGAATGGAATTGGAGTGTTGACAATGAACGAGCAACTCGAGCGCACCGCCCAGGCGATGGTTGCTGATGGCAAGGGCATTCTCGCCGCCGATGAGAGCACCGGAACCATCAAGAAGCGGTTTGATTCGATTGGTGCTGAGTCGACGGAATCAAGCCGTCGCGACTATCGCGAGATGCTGTTCCGTGCGAGCGACGCCATGCACGACTGCATCTCGGGCGTCATCCTGTACGACGAGACGCTGCGCCAAAATGCCAAGGACGGAACGCCGCTAGTGAGGATTATCACCAACACCGGCGCGATACCCGGCATCAAGGTGGACATGGGTGCCAAGCCGCTTGCCGCGGCGGCAAACGAAAAGGTCACGGAGGGCCTCGACGGCCTGCGCGACCGCTTGGCCGAGTATTACGAGCTCGGCGCCCGTTTCGCCAAATGGCGCGCCGTCATTACCATCGGCGACCACATTCCTTCGCGGTACTGCATCGGCGCGAACGCCCACGCGCTCGCGCGCTACGCCGCGCTTTGCCAGGAGGCCGGCATCGTGCCGATCGTGGAACCCGAAGTGCTGATGGACGGTCCCCACGATATCGACCGGTGCTTCGATGTCACCGAGGAGACGCTCAATACCGTCTACGACGCCCTCCATGAGCAACGCATTCATCTCGAAGGCACCATATTGAAGCCCAACATGGTCGTCTCCGGAACCGAATGCAAAACCCAGGCGGGGGTCGAAGAGGTCGCCGAAAAAACGGTCGCGTGCCTGAAACGCACCGTCCCGGCCGCGGTTCCGGGCCTTTGCTTCCTCTCGGGCGGCCAGTCGGACGAAGACGCCACCGCCCATCTCTCCGCGATGAATGCGATGTTCGATACTCCTTGGAAGCTTTCCTTCTCCTACGGCCGGGCGCTGCAGGCTGCGGCGCTCAAGGCGTGGGCCGGAAAGTCCGAGAACGAGGCCTCCGCGCAGGCCGCGTTCAGCCATCGCGCGAGGATGAATGCGCTGGCCGCGTCGGGACGCTGGAAGGTAGAGCTCGAGAAGGCCGCCTGAGGCGGGGGCCGTCCGCATGATCGCTGGCTCCGACCGCAGCGAGGCTGCGAGGAGAGCCAGGCACGGGGTCGTGGCGTGCCCGGCTCCCAAGCCCTTCAAGGTCCGACACCGATGTCTTCAGCGCGACAAGGCAGCCGCTGCTATCTGATCGCCCGCGCGGAACGACCCGGCCTCACGCCGGAGGCGATTGAGCGGACTTTCGCCAGCCTCGAAGTCTCCTGCATGTTGCTGACCCAGGGCCGGCAATCGCCGATCGACCTCGACTGCGCGCGCCCCATGATTGACGCCGTTCACGGCCATGACGTCGCCTGTTTCATCGAGAATGACGTGCAGGCGGTGTTGAAACTCGGAGCGGATGGTCTGCATATCGATGCCGACCTCGAAACCTATCACGCCGCACGGAGAGCGCTGGGGCCCGACAGGCAGATCGGCGTTGCTTGCGGCCATTCCCGTCACCGGGCCATGGTGTTGGCCGAGAACGGGGCCGACTACGTGGCATTCGGAAACGGCGCCGAGCTCCTGCGGCCATCATGGGAAACCGCGGAGTTGATCGAGTGGTGGTCGCAGCTGTTCGAGGTCCCGTGTGTGGCCTGGCGACCGTCGGGCGTCGAGGAGGCGCACCTCTATGCGGAGCGCGGCGCGGACTTCGTCGCGCTGGACGACGAACTTTGGTTGCGGGACGATGACGAGAGCGGCGTCGATGCCGGTCTAGGGGCGATCTTTTCAGGAGCTGGCGGCGTTCTTGGCAAATGACTTATCGCTCTGCAGCAACACTGAAATACATGCTGGCGGCCATGGTGCTCGCGGCGGCCGCGGGTTCACCAGCGGGCGCGGTTTCCGATCCCGCCTTCGATGCGTTCCAACGCGGTCATTATCTCACCGCGCTCAAGGAGGCCGAGAAAGCCGCCTCCCGCGGCGAGGCGTCCGCATACACGCTGATGGGACGCATCTACTCCGAAGGCTTGGGCGTTGCCCGCGACTACCGCAAGGCCACGCAAGCCTATGAAAAGGGCGCCAAACTCGGCGATGTCGAGGCCGAGTTCGCCCTCGGCATGCTGCTCGCGGAGGGACGTGGCCAGAAAAAGGACCTCAAACGCGCCGCCGATCTGTTCGAGAAGGCGGCAAATGCGGGCCACAGCAACGCGCAATACAACCTTGCCTTGATCTACATCGAAGGAAAGACCCGTGGACAAGATCTGAAGCGAGCGGCGTCACTGCTGCGGGGTGCCGCTGAAAAGGGACACGTCCACGCTCAATATGATCTCGCCAATCTCTATTCGTTGGGCCGGGGAGTGGCGAGGAACGATGCCGTGGCCGCCAAATGGACCGAACGGGCAGCCGATGCGGGACTGGCCGACGCCGAGCTCGAATACGGAATCATGTTGCTCAATGGCCGCGGCGTGACCAAGGACGCGGCGCGCGGCGCCCACTATCTCCTGTCGGCGGCGAGCAAAGGCAATCCGGTGGCGCAAAACCGCTTGGCGAACCTCTATGCGCGCGGAATCGGTGTCAAGATCGACGCCGGCGAAGCCATCAAATGGCATCTTCTGGCGCGTGAGGCGGGCGTGAGCGATTTCAATTTGGATTTGCTGCTGGGGAGTGTGAGCGAGCCCGAGCGGGAAAAGGCGCAAAGGGCTGCGGCCAAGTGGCGCGCCAACAACATCCAGTGAACGCCGGCCGTTTGGTTGCCCTTCACGCGCAGCCGCAATTTTGGTTCTTCACCATACCCCACAAATGGGGAGCGCTTGCGGGAGGGCGCATCATGATCTATTCCCTGCCCCGGTCGACCCGGTGGCGAACGCTACGGTTGCCCGGCCGGGCCGTCCAACATCCTTAGCGGTTTCCTCAACAACGGATCGGGGCACGAGCCCATGAAGATCAACGGCAATGAAATTCGTCCTGGCAACGTGCTCCAGCACAAGGGCTCCCTGTGGATCGCGGTCAAGACCCAGCACGTCAAGCCCGGCAAGGGTCCGGCCTACGCCCAGGTCGAGCTCAAGAACGCGTTGGACGGGACCAAGCTCAACGAGCGGTTTCGTTCGTCCGAGACGGTCGAGCGCGTGCGCCTCGAGCAGAAGGAGTACCAATTTCTTTATGCCGAGGGGGACAACCTGGTCTTCATGGATCTCGAGACCTATGAGCAAATTCAAATTCCCAAGGATTTTCTGGGGGAACGGGCCGCCTTCCTGCAGGATGGGATGCAGGTCACCGTCGAGAGCCACGAGTCGACGCCCATCGGCGTCACGCTGCCCGATCACGTGACGCTCGAGGTCGTCGAGGCCGAGCCGGTGGTCAAGGGACAAACGGCGGCTTCGTCCAACAAGCCGGCAATTCTGGATAACGGCGTGCGCGTCATGGTTCCACCCTTCATAGAGACGGGTGAAAGAATCGTGGTCGACACGACCGACCTCACCTATGTGCGGCGCGCCGACTGATCGGCGCCAGGGCACCTAGGCGGGCAAGGAAACGACAGGTCATTCATGCCCGCATCCGCGCTGATGAACGTCATGACCGCAGCCGCCCGCAAGGCGGGGCGCGCGCTGGCGCGCGACTTCGGGGAGGTCGAGCAGCTCCAAGTTTCGCAGAAAGGTCCCGCCAACTTCGTGAGCGCCGCGGACCGCCGCTCTGAAGAAATTCTGCATCAGGAGCTTGCGCGGGTCCGTCCGGGTTATGGATTTCTGTTCGAGGAGCGCGGTGTCGTCGAGGGTGCGGACAAGTCCCACCGCTGGATCATAGATCCGCTCGACGGGACGACGAATTTTCTTCACGGCATTCCATTGTTTGCCATATCGATCGCCCTTGAACGCGAGGGCGAACTGGTCGCGGCTCTGATCTACAATCCGGCGTCGGGCGAAACGTTCTCGGCCGAAAAGGGAAGCGGAGCGTTTCTCAACGACCGCAGGATCCGGGTGGCGGCGCGGCGGGATATCGGCGAATGTGTGATCGCGACCGGTATCCCGCATCGCGGACGAGCCGGGCATGAGCAATTTCTGCGGGAATGCGGCGCAGTCATGAAACTCTCGGCAGGGGTGCGCCGGTGCGGTGCGGCGGCGCTCGATTTGGCATGGGTCGCGGCCGGACGCTTCGATGGCTTTTGGGAACGCAACCTCAATCCATGGGATATTGCCGCTGGCGCCGTTCTGGTGCGCGAGGCGGGCGGTTTCGTCTCCGATATCAAGGGCGGCCGAACCTGGCTGAAAACCGGCCACATATTGGCTGGAAACGAGACCATCAGCAGGGAATTGACCAAGATCCTGGCGACATGCGAAGGAGCGGACTGAAAACCGCTGCGCACGCGCGCCGATTTATGCCGTGATCATGTCAAACTGATCTCGTAATTGTTGCCAGGAGACGTCAGGCGCCAGCGGGGGCATGCGCCAAAAGCCGCAGGAGTTCACCTCGCTCATGGCCGATCGAAAAGTAAATTCCACTTTGTCGCGGCCTCGGGTCGCCCTGGAGTGGATGACAATCAGCCTCATTCTCGTGGCCTTCCTCTGCGCTATTTTGTACGAGCAGATCCAACGGGCATTTCTCGCCAATCCCTGGCTCAACGGCCTCATCCTCTTCGTTCTGCTATGCGGCATCGTCTACGCCTACGTTCAGGTGTTCGGGCTCTATCGCGAGATACGATGGGTCAACGGTTTCCGCAGCGGCGACCGCGACCCCAAGACCCAACGCGCGCCCATTCTGCTCGCCCCGATGGCGGCCATGCTGGGCAAGCGGAGCGGGATGATTTCCCTGACCGCGACGTCCACGCGGTCGATCCTGGACTCGGTCGCCACGCGCCTGGACGAGGTGCGCGACACGTCGCGTTATCTGGTCGGATTGCTGGTGTTTCTCGGTCTGCTCGGCACCTTCTGGGGACTGCTCGAGACCATCGGTTCGGTCGGCCAGACGATCTCAGCCCTCGATACCAAGGCCAGCGACAGCCTGGTCATCTTCGAAGAGCTCAAGGCCGGATTGGAGGCACCGCTTTCGGGAATGGGAATCGCGTTCTCGTCGTCGCTCTTCGGCCTTGCCGGATCGCTGGTGTTGGGGTTCCTCGATCTGCAGGCCGGGAAGGCGCAAAACAGATTCTACACGGAACTTGAGAATTGGCTGGCCGGCGCGACCGATCTCGGCGTCGGGGAGCGGAGCGACCAGGACTCGGAGCCCGAAATCAGATTCGCGCTGCTCGACGTGCAGCGCTCCATCACCGATCTCGGCGAAAAGATCGGCAGCAACGGTGCAAACGACAATTCGATGCAGGACATCAGGAATCTCGCCAAGGGAATCGAGCAACTGGTCGAGCAAATGCGCGACGAGCAGGCTGTCATCCGCCAGTGGGCCGACGAACAGTCTGATCAAAATCAGCAGCTTACGAGCGTGATCAAGGAATTGGGCGAAAGCGCCAAGGCCTTGAGCGCGGCGCAGGTGAAGGACAAGTAGCCGTGGCCCTGTCACGCACGCGACGCCGCAGCCTTGGCGCCGATCACTGGCCCGGCTTTGTCGACGCCATGGCGACCTTGCTGCTGGTCGTAACGTTCCTGCTCTCCCTCTTCATGCTGGCCCAGTATTTCATCACCCAAGAGGCCAGCGGCAAGGACACGGTGCTGCGGCGCCTGAACGCTCAAATCGCGCAATTGACGGAACTCCTGGCGCTGGAAAAGTCTGGCAATAAATCCGCCGAGGACAGCTTGGCCTCGCTGTCGGCGACGCTCGCCGCCAGTGAAGCCGAGAACACGCGGCTGCGGGGCTTGCTCGATGCGCGGAACGGTGGCTCGGACGGGAGCGCAGCGGGTTCGGCGTCGCTTGGAGACGAACTCAAGGAACAGAAATCGATCAGCGCCAACGCGCTTGCCCGCGTCGAGCTGCTCAACCAGCAGATCGCGGCCCTGAGGCGCCAAATCGGCGCCCTCGAGCAGGCACTGGAGGCTTCGGAGAAACGGGATAAGGAGAGCCAGTCCAAAATTGCCGATCTGGGCAAGCGGCTCAACGTGGCGCTGGCTAAACGGGTTCAGGAGCTCGCCCGCTATCGGTCCGATTTTTTCGGCAAGCTGCGCGAGGTCCTGGGCGAGCGGCAGGACATACGGATCGTCGGCGACCGCTTCGTATTTCAAGCCGAAGTTCTGTTCGCCTCCGGCTCCGCCGAGATCAACTCGGTCGGGCGCGCCCAGCTCGAAAAATTGGCCGCGGCACTTATCCAACTCGAGGACACGATTCCAAAGGAGATCAACTGGGTGCTCCGCATCGACGGCCATACCGACGTCAATCCGATCTCCACCGAGCAGTTTCCCTCCAACTGGGAGCTGTCGAGCGCCCGGGCACTTTCAGTGGTGCAATATCTCATCGAGCAGGGTGTCGCGCCGAAACGGCTCGTGGCGGCGGGCTTCGGCGAATTCCAACCATTGGACACCGCCAATACCGCCGAGGCCTATCGCCGCAACCGGCGCATCGAGCTCAAGCTCACCGAACGCTGACGGATCGCCTGCGTGCGGCGCCCCAGTCACGGCTAAACCCATGGCTGGGGACAGGCGGCGGACTTATTCCGCGGCGCGAATATCGAACTGCAATTTCGCCAATCGCGCGTAGGGTCCGTTCTTTTTGACGAGCGCTTGGTGGTCGCCTTCCTCGACGATCCGGCCCTCCTGCAAGACCAGTATGCGGTCGGCTCTAAGAACGGTGGCCAAACGGTGGGCGATCACCAATGTGGTGCGCCCCTCCATGACGTGATCCAGCGCGGTTTGGACAAGTTTCTCGCTTTCCGCATCGAGGGCGCTTGTCGCCTCGTCGAGGAGCAGGATGGGAGCGTCGCGCAACAGCGCGCGGGCGATCGCGATGCGTTGGCGTTGTCCGCCTGAAAGCGTCACGCCGCGCTCGCCGATGTGGGTATCGAAGCCCTCCGGCAAGGCGGCGATGAAGTTGCTCGCAAACGCCGCCTCGGCGGCTGCGCGGACGTCCTGGTCGCGTGCTTCCGGCGCACCGTATCGAATATTCTCTGTGATGGTGTCGGCGAAAAGCGCCGTTTCCTGCGGAACGGTCGCGATGCGCCGCCGCAGCTCCCTTAGGTCGGCACGGTCCACCGGCACGCCATCGAGCCGCACGCTCCCCGACTGCGGATCGTAAAACCGCAGCAGGAGCGCGAAGATCGTGCTCTTTCCGGCACCTGACGGACCCACGATGGCGATGCGCTCGCCGGGCTCGGCGGTGAACGACACCCCATCGAGCGCCTTGATGTCGGGACGGGCGGGATAGTTGAACGTGACCGACTCCATTTCCACCCTCCCAAGTGCCGGGTCCGGAAAGGCGATCGGCCGTGGCGGCGAGAGAATCTGCGGTTCGGCCTCCAGCAGTTCCGCCAACCGTTCGGCCGCGCCGGCGGCCTGCTGCATTTCACCCCAGATTTCGCTCAGCACGCCCATGGCGCTGGCGGCAAGCGCGGCGTAAAGCACGAACTGCCCGAGCCGCCCGCCGGTCATGGCGCCGGTGATCACTTCGCGCGCGCCGAACCACAGCACGCCGACGACGCTGGCGAACACCAGGAAGATCGCCAGCGCGGTGAGGCCGGCGCGCGCCTTGGTGCGTGCGTTGGCGGCGTCGAAGGAGCGTTCGACGGCGCCGGCGAAGCGTTTGGTCGCGTTGGTCTCGTTGGTGAACGCCTGCAAGGTTCGGATGGCGGATAGGCTCTCGCTCGCATAAGCCGAGGCCTCGGCCAGAGTGTCCTGCGCGCTTCGCGAGAGCTTGCGGACGAGACGCCCGTAGCCGACCAGCGGAACGACGATGAGCGGAATGGCGATCAGCACCAGGGCGGACAGCTTCAGGCTCGTCACAACCATCATGATGACGGCGCCCACCATCAGCACGAAATTGCGCAGCGCCATCGAGGCCGTCGCCCCTAGAGCGGACTTAACCTGGGTCGTGTCGGCCGTCAGGCGCGACATGATTTCCCCCGATTGGGTTTTCTCGAAGAATGCCGGGCTAAGCATCGTCAAGTGATCGAAGACATCGGACCGCACGTCCGCGACGACGCGTTCGCCGAGCCACATAACGCAGAAGAATCGCGCCGCGCTCGACAGCGCCAGCACCAGCCCCACGACGATCATCATGGCGAAGTACTGATTTATGAGGCTGATATTGTCGCCCGAGAATCCCATGTCGATCATGCGCCTGACGCCCATCGGCACGGCGAGGGTGGCGGCCGCGGCGCCGGTGAGGGCGAAGAGAGCGAGCACGATCATGGCGCGATGCCGCGCCAGATAGGGCCAGAAGGTCAGGAGAGGACGCAGCGAGCGCCTGCGTCGAGCGGCTTCAATTTTGGCTTCGGCTTCTTCGTCGGACAACTCGCCCGTCGCCGTCGACTCGCTGGGAGTGGATGAGTTCAAAACTGTCGTTCCGTCGAACCTTGGGTCGGGCCTGCCGCCTTGACAATGACGAGAAGCGCCCGGACAAGCAAGCCTCCGCCCGGCCGCTGGGCCCTTTCACACTACCATAGTCGAAGCGGAGAAGGACGACCGCCTTGTGCCGCGATGTCTGTTCCGATATTAGGAGGTGCAAATCAACCGATGGTGGCTTCGATGAAGAAAGAAATCCATCCCGACTATCACAAGATCAAGGTCGTGATGACCGACGGGACCGAGTTCGAGACCTATTCGACCTACGGCTCCGAAGGCGACGTGCTGACGCTCGACATCGACCCGAAAACCCATCCGGCCTGGACCGGCGGTGGCCAACATTTGGTCGATCGCGGCGGCCGGGTGAGCCGGTTCAAGAAGAAGTACGAAGGATTCATAAAATAGCGTCGCGGCATTCCGCCTCGCGCGGCTTCATGCTGCGAGCGGCGGCAGTCGGGACCCGTGGTCAAGCGTCGCCGTCGAAGGCGGCCGCGAGACGGGCCATATGATCGCTCAGCGGGTTTTGGCCGGCGATCTCCTCCAGCTTGCGCTCCTCGCTCAGCATTCGGTCGATTTTGATGACGCGGGTCAGCAGGCGATTGGTTGACTCGACAAGCTCCTTGAGTCCGCTGGGCAGAGTCTCGAAATCCGCGGACCGTTCGGATTTGTCCATCGTCTTCAGCTGTACGCGTCTGCCCTGCTCGAGCGCCTCCTTCGGCGTCATCTCGCCCTCGGTGACCGCGCGGCGAATGAGCAGCCAGGATGCCAACTGCATCAACCGCGTCGTCAGCCGCATGCTTTCGCTCGCATAGGCCAACGCGACATTCTGCGCGAGCGTCTTTGCCTCGCATCGGCCATCGCCGTCGAGATAGGCGGCCGTCGCCTCGACGAGCGCCATGCCTTCGCGGAAGATGGCGTTGAACTGTTCCGACTGGGCGTATTTCTGTGCAAAATCTATGGTCACTGCGGCTTCGCGCGCACGACCATCATCGCCTGATTTCCCTGACACTTACTCACTCGCCTTTTGTACCGACGCCCCAGTATTGATAGCACCGCAACTTCGGTGCAACCCCATACGGGCATGCTAGCCTAACATAGGCGATGAGACTTAATGTCCGGATTACGCGTCGCGCTCGTGGTTAAGGAGCTTGGAGCCATAGTAAAAAAAAGAGCCGCGCGAGCGGCTCTGGAAGTTAACAGGGAGGCGTCAAACAGAGTGGCCAGAGCCACTCAGCATCCAGATGACTGGATGACTTAACCTTAACCCTTAACTTGCTAACAAAAGGTTAAAGCATACAAATTATTAGGCTAACCAAATTCTCAATGGGTGCCGCCCGCGCAAACCACCCCAAATCTCTTTTCGACGGCGGCCGCGCTTGGCCTAGGACTTGAAAAACGAGTCCGCGGCGCTGCGCTGGGATTCCTTTTCATTAATCGCCTTTTCGATCCGCGCGACCTCGTCCCTCAGCATGTCGACAAGGGCCCTCAGCTCATCGACGGAAAGCTTCGACAGATCGGATCCAACGGCGTAGGCAGTTGAGGCGGTTGACTTGGTCGGCTCCAATTCGTCGAGGTCCATTTCAAGCTCCTCATGGGACTGATCGAGCAATCGTCCGTTCGGCAGATTAACAGCCTTTGGCGGGATGCAAAGCAGCTCCGGGCCTATCCAGCCTTGTCGGTTTTCGTTCCAGCGTTTATGTGACGGCACCATTCCACTTCACTTGGGGAAAATTGGTCGGGCGACATGATCCCAAAAGAAATGACCGCCATACGGATTTCACGTCCCGGTGGGCCGGAAGTGCTCGAAGCGATTTCGCAGCCGGTGCCCCACCCCGCGGCCGACGAGATTCTCATCAAGGTCGAGGCGGCGGGCGTCAACCGCCCGGACGTTCTCCAGCGCATGGGGGTCTATCCTCCTCCCAAGGGAGCCTCGGAACTTCCCGGGCTGGAAGTCGCGGGCGAAGTCGTCGCCGCGGGTGCCGAAGCGAAGTTCCATCGGATCGGCGATAGAGTCTGCGCGCTGGTCAACGGTGGCGGCTATGCCGAATATTGCGTCGCGCCCGATGTCTCCGCCATGTCGGTGCCGGAGGGATTGAGCATGGCGGAAGCCGCCGCGCTGCCCGAAACCTATTTCACCGTTTGGCATAACGTGTTCGAGCGCGGCGGCCTGAAGTCAGGCGAATGGCTGTTGGTGCATGGGGGGTCGAGCGGCATCGGCACGACCGCGATTCAGCTCGCCGTCGCTTTCGGCGCGCGGGTGCTGGCGACCGCCGGCAGCACCGAGAAATGCGCCGCCTGCGAAAAGCTCGGGGCCGCGCACGCCATTAACTACCGCGAAACCGACTTCGTCGAAGCCGTCCAAGCCGCGACCGACGGCAAGGGTGCCGACGTCATTCTCGACATGGTCGGTGGCGACTATATCGAGCGCAATTTCCGGGCGGCCGCGCTCGACGGGCGCATCGTCCAGATCGCCTTTCTGGGCGGGTCCAAGGCGGAGGTCGATTTCGCGCTGCTGATGATGAAGCGTCTCGTCTACACCGGCTCGACGCTGCGGGCCCGCCCCGACGCCTTCAAGGGCCAGTTGGCGCGGGCGATGGAGGAGAAGGTCTGGCCGCTGATCGCCGATGGCAAGATCAAGCCCGTCATGTATGCGACGTTTCCCCTGGGCGAGGCGGTCGAGGCGCACCGGCTGATGGATTCGAGCGCTCACATCGGGAAGATCGTTCTGACGGTTTCCTGAGATCGGAGATCTGCAGAATTCCGCTCGATGTTCGAGGGACGGCGATTGCCTCGTGGCGGCCAGCGCCCTATATTGGGTGCATTCCCCACTGTTTCGATGAGGATGACCTCTCTGACCCTTGAGGGTTCGGGAGCGCAGGAGAAGCCTTTATGACTCGCGTGCCACTCATGCCGAAAGCGACAGCCGTTTGGCTGGTCGACAACACCTCGTTGACCTTTGAGCAAATCGCCGAGTTTTGCGGACTGCATGTCCTTGAGGTGAAGGGCATTGCCGACGGCGATGTGGCGCACGGCATCAAGGGCATGGATCCGATCTCCTCGGGACAGCTTACCCGCGATGAGATCAGGCGCGGACAGGAAGATAGCAAATACCGCTTGGTGATGTCCGAGCCCAAGGTCGAAATCCCCGAGGTCAAGACCAAGCGCGGGCCGCGTTACACGCCCGTCTCGCGGCGCCAGGACAGGCCGAACGCGATCCTCTGGCTCGTGCGCAACCATCCCGAATTGAAGGATTCTCAGATCATGCGCCTGGTCGGCACCACCAAGCCGACGATACAGGCGATCCGCGAGCGCACCCACTGGAACTCGGCCAACCTGCAGCCCGTCGATCCGGTCACGCTCGGTCTGTGCCTACAAACGGATCTCGACAGCGCCGTGCAACGGGCGGCGCGCCGGCTTGAACGCGAGCGCAAGGAAGCCGAAAAGGCGATGGCCAAGGCCGGAACCCTGTTGCCGGCGGAGGAGACGAGTCAGCCGACCGCGGGCACGCCCGGCGCCGCGACTGGAAGCGAGGCCGCGCCGCCCCCTCCCAAGCCGAAGCCGGACGTCGCAACCTTGGTGACGGCGGAGGAACATGCCGCGTACAAGGCTGCCGGAGAGGCCGCCGCCATGGCGATGAAACGAGCGGAGTTGGCGCGCCAGAAACCGGGCGACCGCACCTTGGCGGACCACGCCCAGGATGCCCGGGAGGAGGCGGAATCCGTTTTCGCCAAGCTCAAGGAACTCAAGCTCGACGAGGACGAAGCCAAGAAAGACTAAGGTCTTCGCGCTGCGGACCTGACCCGGGTGCCGGCGTCAGGCCGGGATACCCCTGCTCTTCAGCGAATCCGTGATTTCGTTCAATATCGCCGGGTCGTCGATGGTCGCGGGTGTTTTGTATTCCTCGCCGTCGGCGATCTTGCGCATGGTCCCCCGCAGGATTTTCCCCGAACGCGTTTTGGGAAGCCGCGCCACGGCCATGGCGAGCTTGAACGCCGCCACCGGGCCGATCTGCTCGCGCACCATCTGAACGACTTCGCGCTCGATCTCGCCGGGATCGCGCGTGACGCCGGCATTGAGCACCAGGAACCCCGCTGGCACCTGCCCCTTCAACTGGTCGGCGATGCCGATGACGGCACACTCGGCGACGTCGGGATGGGAAGCCACCACCTCCTCCATGGCGCCGGTCGAAAGCCTGTGGCCGGCCACGTTGATGATGTCGTCGGTGCGCGACATCACATAGACGTAGCCCTCCTCGTCGACATAGCCCGCATCGGCCGTCTTGTAATAGCCGGGATACTCCTCGAGATAGCTTTCCCGGAACCGCTCGTCGTCGTTCCAGAGCGTCGGGAAGCATCCCGGCGGCAGCGGGAGCTTGACCGAGATCGCCCCCGTTCGACCGGCTGCGACCTCCTTGCACCGCTCGTCCAGGATCCGCACGTCATAGCCCGGCATCGCCACCGTCGGCGAGCCGTGCTTGACCGGCAGCATGCCGAGCCCCAGCGGATTGGCGGCGATGGCCCATGCCGTTTCGGTCTGCCACCAATGGTCGATGACCGGGACGCCCAATTGGGTTTCGGCCCATTGCAGGGTGTCGGGATCGGCCCGTTCGCCCGCCAGGAACAGCGACCGGAACGCGGAGAGGTCGTAATTCTTGATGAGCTCGCCGCGCGGGTCCTCTTTCTTGATTGCCCGGAAAGCCGTCGGCGCGGTGAACATCGAGACCACCTTGTGCTCGGCTATGACCCGCCAGAACACGCCGGCGTCGGGCGTGCCCACGGGCTTGCCCTCGAACATGACCGTCGTGTTGCCGTGAAGCAGCGGCGCATAAACGATATAGGAATGGCCGACCACCCAGCCGACGTCGGAAGCCGCCCAATAGACCTCGCCCGGATCGACGCCATAGATGTTTTTCATCGTCCAATGGAGCGCGACCATGTGGCCGCCATTGTCGCGAACCACGCCCTTCGGTTGGCCCGTCGTGCCCGAGGTGTAGAGGATGTAGAGCGGATCGGTCGCCTCCAGCGTCACGCAGTCGGCCCGTTTGCCGGCTTTGCGTGCGCTCTCGACGGCCGCCTGCCAATCGTGATCCCGCCCCTCGATCATCGTGGCCTCGGCCTGGGGCCGTTGGTAGAGCAAGCAGTTTTGAGGCTTGTGCTTGGCGCTCGCGATGGCTCGGTCGAGCAATGGCTTGTATTCGACGACGCGACCCGGCTCGATACCGCACGATGCGCTCAGCATCACCTTTGGCTCGGCATCGTTGATCCGGGTCGCCAGCTCGTTCGCGGCAAAGCCGCCGAAGACGACCGAGTGGATCGCACCGATGCGCGCGCAGGCCAGCATGGCGATCACGGCTTCCGGAATCATCGGCATATAAATGATCACGCGGTCGCCCTTGGCGACGCCCAAATTCTGGAGCACCGCGCCCAACACCTTCACTTCGTCGAGCAAATCGGCGAAGGTCAGGGTCTTCTTGGTATCAGTGACCGCGCTGTCGTAAATGAGAGCCGCCTGATCCGCCCGGCCATTCGCCACGTGCCTGTCGACGCAATTGAAGCATGTGTTGCATTGCGCTCCCACAAACCAACGACCGTACTGCCCCGCATCCGCATCGAAGATTTTCGTCGCGGGCTTGACCCAGTCGATCCCTTCGGCGGCATCGGTCCAAAATTTTTCCGGGTCGTTTTTCCAGCCCTCGTAGATCTTCTGATAGCGGCTCACCATCGTTACCTCCCCCTGACTCGACGACAATTGGATTGCTTGATCTGAGTGGTGTTTTCTTGGCAATCAAGGCCGAGAATAGTCCATCCTATTAGACCTGGGCCAGCCTCGCGAGATTCCCGAGCGGCGGAGCGCGGGTCCAGGAAAATCAGGCCGCGCGCAGCCATAGGAGGATATGTGCGTCACCGCAACCCCTGCCCGATTGAGCGCTCATGATCACCGATCCGTGGTTCTACGTCTTGGCCGTGCCGGCGGTGATATTGGTCGGCCTTTCCAAGGGCGGACTGGCTGGCGCATTGGCGATGCTGGGCGTGCCGATGATGTCGCTGGCCGTTCCGCCTATCCAGGCTGCGGGCATCCTGCTGCCCATCCTCATCGCGATGGACATATTCGCGCTGTGGGCCTACCGGCGCGATTGGGACGGACGGAATCTGAAAATTCTCGTTCCGCCGGCCGTGCTAGGCGTCGCGATCGGATGGTATTTGGTGGGACTGGTGTCCGATGCCCATGTGCGGCTGATCGTCGGCATCGTCGCCTTGCTGTTCACCCTGAATTATTGGTTTCGAAGCCGGACGGAGGATCGCAGCGGCGTTGACGCCGTGCGGGGCGGCATGTGGGGGATGCTTGCGGGCTTCACTTCCTTCATCAGCCATGCTGGCGGCCCGCCGCTGCAGATCTACCTGCTGCCGCAGCGCATGACGCCGCGCCTTTACGTGGGGACGTCGGTGGTGTTTTTCTGGGTCGTCAATTGGATCAAGGTGATTCCCTACGCCGCGCTCGGCCAACTGGGCGCCGGCAACCTGATGACCTCGCTGGTTCTGGCGCCGCTGGCACCGCTTTCGATTTTCGCCGCCGTCAAGCTTGTCGACCGCCTCGACAACGCTCTCTATTACGCGATCACCTATCTGCTGCTGTTCGCCATTTCGATAAAGCTCATTTGGGATGGC
>CAYVYD010000010.1:0-15831 GCA_964454415.1 uncultured Hyphomicrobiaceae bacterium
GATCTGCACGAGAATGCCGCCCAGCGCCAGGATCGACCAGCCGAAGAAGACGAAGCCGTAATGCAGCGGCACAGTGAAGTATTCCTCCATGATCCAGAAGGCATGGCCCCATTCGTTGAAGCCGACATTCGGGAACAGCATGAAGGGACCCACGACCGCCATCAACAGCGGGATCGAAACGCCCTTGGCGTAAAGCGGCAGCCGCGTCGTGGCATAGAGCAGCACGCCCACGCCCTGAATGATGAAGAGCGGGAACATGAAATAGAACACGATGATGTGGCTAGGCGTGAAGCTGGTGTCGCGGACGACGACCTGATGCCAGGAGGCATCCTGCTCGGCGAAGAAGCTGCCGGCCCAGTAGAAGGTCCAGGCATAGACGAAGATCAGCGATATAAACGTGATGTACCGCTTCAATTCGGCGGCGGGCTTCAATTTGGTCAGATCGCGGTCACGCGTCATCCACAGATAGACGGCCATACCCAGGCCAATCAGCGGAATGATGGTGAGTTCGGCATATAGAAGGGTCATCCAGTAGGTCTGGAAATCGGGCTGCGTCGAGTCGAGTCCGTACCACCAGGCGAAATATTGCTGATAAACGCGTGCGCTGATGCAGATCACTGCGATCAGCGCGAAACCGATGACAACGACCGGAATGTTGAAGAAGCGCGCGAGCGATTTCTGCTTCTCCTTGCCCTTCGCCGCCACAACGTCCGTCTTGGACATTGTCACATCTAAATTTGCCATCCCGAAATCCTCCTCAGATTATTGACCTGGCGCACCGCAACCCAAAGGATTTGGCGGCGAGCAAGCCGTTTTCATTAATTGTTGTCGCGTTAGAACCCGATGCTCCCCGAGCCCCTATTTGCGATCCAGACACTATAATCAGGTCTTGGAGTCAAACCAATTGTAATTAATATGGTGGACGCCTCCAGACCGGAATGATGGCCGACGTTCGAGCCTTTGCTCTTGATATAGATCAACTCCCGAACAGCCGATGCTGCGAATTGCCGCACCCGCGGGGGATCCATTCACGCTCCGGTCCGGCCGAGGAACGCGGCAACTAGAGGAGGAGGAAACCATGGCAAAGGCAAAGGTCGCCGTCATCGCCGGCGTCGGTCCCGCGTTGGGCCGCGCGCTCGCCCGGCGCTTCGCGCAGGCCGGCTACGAGACCGTGATCGCCTCGCGGCAGAAGAAGAAGCTCGAGGACATCGCGGCCGAGATCGGCGATGCGGGCGGCGGCATTCATGCGGTCGCGGCCGATCTGACCGAGACCGGGGAGGTCAAGGCGCTGTTCGACGAGGCCGAAAGGATCGGTCCCATCGCCGTGACGGTATTCAACGCCGGCAACATGCATTCGGGGCCGGTGCTCGAGATCGATCCGTCGGATTTCGAGAAGGTCTGGCGGGTCGCCTGCTATGCTGGGTTCCTGGTGGGCCAGGAGGCGGCGCGGCGCATGCTGCCCAGCAAGGCGGGCACGCTGATCTTCACCGGCGCCACCGCCTCGATGCGGGGCGGCGCGCCCTTCGTCACCTTCGCCTCCGCCAAGGCTGGGCTGCGCTCGGTGGCGCAGTCGATGGCGCGCTCGCTCGGCAAGGAGGGCATTCACGTGGCGCATGTGGTGATCGACGGCGTGATCGACACCGAGATCCACCGCACCCAGCATGCCGACATGTATAACCGCCTGGCGGCCACCGATTGTCTGATGAAGCCGGAGGAGATCGCGGAAGCCTATTACGCGCTGCACGAGCAGCCGAAAACCGCCTGGAGCTTCGAGATCGACCTGCGGCCGGCGGGCGAGAATTTCTAAGCCGCAAGCTTTTCCAGCAGAGCGATGAAGGCGATCTCGGCGTCGGCCAGGGCGCCGCTGTTGTCGATGCTGAGCACGGCCACGCCTTCTGGCGCGGATATGGAGGCGGGACGCGAAAGACGGCGTTCGATGGCTGCCGCCGTCTCGCGGCCCCGCGCCTCGAGCCGGGCGCGCAGGATTTTGCGCGGTGCGGTGATTTTGATGACGGCAAGCCGCGGCCAGACCGCATGGGCCTCGGCGATTGCCGCGCGTGAGAGGTTGACGACGGCCACGCGGCCGGTTTCGAGGTCGGCCCTCACCTCGCCCGGAACGGCGTAGAGCTCGCCATGGGCGGCCCAGCTCACCAGGAACGCCCCACGCGAGCGCGCCGCCTCAAAGGCTTCGCGGGTGAGGGCCTCATGGGGCTCGCCCGTCTGGCTGGACCTGGAGATGAGCCGCCGGGGAAAGGCAAAGCGGGGATCGTCGCCGAACCGCCGCTGCGCCGCCTCGATCAGGCTGTCCTTGCCTGCGCCGCTCGGGCCGACGACGCAGACCAGGAGGCCGGGCCTCGACGGGGACTCCTCCGCCGCGCTCACGCGATCCTCGTCCCCCGCCGCCACACCGCCTTGACGACCGGCGTCGTGCCCACGGCCGAAAAGCGCACGAGGTCGGCGCGCAAACCGCGGGCGAGAGCGCCGCGGTCGGTGAGGCCCACCGCCTTGGCAGGTCCCGAGGTGACCATGGCGAGCGCGCGGGTAAGGGCGGTTTTCGGCTCCTCCGGCGGTGCCTCCGCGGCGAGGATCAAGGCGGCGTGCAGCGCGGCGGAGGGGACATAGTCGCTCGAAACGATGTCGAGCAGTCCCTCGCCGTTCAGCGCGCGGGCGGAGACGTTGCCGGTGTGGGAGCGTCCGCGCACGACGTTCGGTCCGCCCATGAGTATGGCGATGCCGGCCTCCCGCGCGGCCCGCGCCGCCGCAAGCGTGGTCGGGAACTCGGCGATGACGGCGCCGTCGCCGCTCGCCTCGGCGATATGCTCGGGCGTGGCGTCGTCGTGGCTGGCGAGCGGCAGGGCGCGCTCGCGCGCCCAGTCGACGACGGCCCGGCGGTTGGCGCCGCTCCAGCGGGCGCCGTCGGAGCGGCGCTCGGCGATGAAGGCCGCGAGCTCGGCGTCGCTCATGCCGAACTTGCCTTGGTAGTATTCGGCGTAATGGGCGACCTCGACATATTGGCGCGCGCCCGGCGTGTGATCCATCACCGAGACGAGGCCGAGGGAGGCGCGCTTCCTATGGGGGGCGAGAAGCTCCATCAGGCCGCCATAGCTCACCTCGCAGCGCAGATGCAGCCGATGATCGGCCTTGAGGGTGCCCGAAAGGGAGAGCGCCTCCAGCGTGTCGCAAAGCTCGTCGAGGATCTCGAGGCGCATCGACTGGCTATGGACCTCGCCGATGCAGACCGCGTCGAAGCAGGTGGTGACGCCGGCGGCCGCCATCTCGGCGTCGTGGGCCAGCACCGCCGCCTCGCAGGGCCACAGCACGCCCGGCCGCGGCATCAGATGACGCTCGATGTTGTCGGTGTGGAGCTCGACCAGGCCCGGGGCGAGGAAGTCGCCGGTGCAGTCGAGCGCGCCGGGCGCGGCGCCGTGGGGAGGGCCGATCTCGACGATGACGCCGTCGCGCACGACGAGGCTGCCGGGGGTGACGGCCGCGGGCAGGATCAGATTGGCGTTGGTCAGAACAAGGTCATCCATGGCCGGGCGTTCCGTCAGGGCGAGGAAATGTCGCGTTGTTCGACCCCGACGCCGTCGGCCACCCGGTCGCTGGGATGCAGGATCACCCTGTCGCCGGGCTCGAGGCCCGAGCGCAGCTCGGCGAATTCGGTGTTACGCTGGCCGATCTCGACGCGCGTCATCCGCGCTTCGCCGTCCTCCACCTTGAACACCGCCCAATCCTTCCCCGAGCGGAACAGCGCGCTCAGCGGCACGCGCAGGGCGTCGTCCGATTTCCACACGGTGATGCGGACGAAGACGCGGAAATCGTGCCCCAGCTCGCGCCATTTCGACTTGTCGTCGATGATGTCGAGAATGGTGTTCACCCGCTGCTCCTCGATGCCGAGCGCCGAGACCTTGGTGAAGCCGGCTGGGTCGATGCGGCGCACGCGAGCCTCGAGGCGGTAGGGACCGCCCCAGCCTTCGATGTGGGCACGCGCGCCTCCCCTGACCTTGACGGCGTCGGTCGAGAGCAGGTCGGTCACGATCTCGAGGTCGTGCGGGTCGCCGATCTCGAGCAGCGGCGCGCCCGCCTCGACCACCTGCTCGCTCTCGGTCGGAATCTTGAGGACGCGGCCGCTTTCCGGCGCCTTCACCTGAACGCAGCAATCATCGCCATCGACCTTCGACGGCACGATGCTTACGGGGCCGATGAGCCGGGCCTTTGCGCTCTCCAATTGGCGCTGGCGCAGCTCCAGATCGGCCCGCGCCTCGTCGAGGGCGGCGCGGCGCACGTCGACCTCCATTGAGGCCTGCTCGAGCGTGCGTCTGGAGACGGTGCCGCGGTCGGCCAGCGACTTGGCCCGGTCCTTCTCGCTCTCGGCGAATTTGAGCTCGGCCTGGCTGCGGATGATGTGGGTCTTGGCGTGGGAGATGGCGGCCTCGGCGGCGGCGACCGCGGCCTCGAGCTCGCGCCGCTTACGAATGTCGAGAAAGGAGGGATCGCTGGGCTCGATCACGGCGACCACCGTCTCGTTCTTGACCACCTCATCGCCCACCTCCAGCGGCGTGCGCTGGACCTTGCCGGCGATCGGGGCGGAGACGGTGTAGATCTCGAGGATGCGCGTCTCGCCCTCCTCGTCGACCGTCACCTCGAGCGGTCCGCGCGCGACGAGGGCGGTGTCCACCAGGACGGCGCTCGGCAGCAGCGCATAGACGAAGCCCAGCAGCATCAGCAGCGCGAAGGCCGCCATCAGCCCGCGCTTGACCAGTTTCTGGTCGAGCCCGGCGAGACGTTGCCGCAGATCGGCCCAGACGGAGCGGGGTGCCGGCATCTTGGGTTTCCTGGCCATCGCCTATTCCCGCGCCTTCAGCACGCCGACGAGATCGAGCCGGTCGATGCGGCGGCGCACGATCAGCGCCGATACCGCCGCCGCCGCCAGCACCACGAGGCTGGAGATCGCATAGGTGTTGGTCTCGATGACGAAGGGGATGCGGTAGAGATCGCTTTGGAACCCCTGAACCGTGGCCCAGGCGAAGGCGTAGCCGAAGGCCCAGGAAAGGGGGATGGCGAAACCGATGAGGGTGGCGAGCTCGGTCAGCAGCACGTGCGACACCTCGGCCCTGGTGAAGCCCAATACCCGCAGGCTGGCGAAGGAGCGGGCCCGTTCGGAGAGCTGGATGCGGGCGCTGTTGTAGACGACGCCGAAGGCGATGATGACGCTGAGGACCACGTAGACGGTGGTCATGATGTTGATGTTCTGGGCGATCGTCTCGCGGAATTTCTCCAGGGAGGCATTCTGCAGCGAGATCGACGAGACGCTCGGCAAATCCTTGATGGTACCGTAGAGCTCGTCGGTTCGGGCGTGGTCGAAGGCGATGTAGGCGCCGCTGACGGTGGGGCCCTCGTCCATCATGTCGTTGAGGGCGTCGATATCGATGAAGACCATGAGACCCATATAGGATTGGATGATCTCCGTCACCGGCACGTAGCGCAGGCCGCGGCGGTCGCCGGCGACGATCTCGCTCCGCTCCGGCCCGGTGGTTCCCGGACGCTCGGATTCGGGGGCGCGGGCCTCGCCGCGCTTGCCCTCCAATATCTCCACCTCGACGATGTCGCCGCGGCGCACGCCGAGCGCCTCGGCCACGTTTTCGCTCATGACGAGGCCGGTCTCGGGAAGCTTGATCGCGGCGAGGTCGAGGCCGAGCACGCGGCTCAGATCGGCGTCGGCCGCCTTGCCGATGATGGCGAGCTTGCGGTGAAGGTGGCCGTGGCGCAGACGCACGGCGACGCTGCGGTAGGGCTCGGCGGCGAGCACTCCCGGCAAATGCTCGACCGCCTGCATCACGGCGACCGGCCGCTCGTGGGTGAAGGCGATGGTGGCGTCCTGGCGGTCAGTGCGGAAGTACATGGTATCGATCAGGAATTCCATCGAATCCAGCGTGAAGAAGGCGGTGACGAGGAGCGCGCCGCTCATGGCGATGCCGATGACGGTGAGGCCGGTGCGCACGGGCCAGCGGATCATGTGGCGCAGCGCCATCATGGTGAGCTGCGTGAAATAGCGGAAAAGCGGCAAATGTTCGACGCCCAAATGGCGGTAGCGGATCGGCGCCGGCGGCGCCATGGCGACGGCGGGCGGCAGGGCGAGGACCGCGTAGAGCGCGCGGGCGGCTCCGCCGGCGGCGGCGATGCCAGTGACCGAGGCGGCGATGGCGTAGATATCGGGGTCGTGCTTGAAGATCAGGAACGGGAAGTTGAAGAAATCGGCATAGAGGCGGGTCATCCCCTGGCCGAGCCAGGTGCCGGCGACGAAGCCGATCAGAATGCCCACCACGGCGATCGCCAGCGTCAGCTTGAGATAGTGCCAGACGATCGCGAGCGGGGCGTAGCCCAGCGCCTTCAGCAGGCCGATCTGCTCGCGCTCGAGCGCGATCAGGCGGGTCAGCGTGATGTTGATGAGGAAGGCCGAGACGAACAGGAAAATCGGCGGGATGACCTTGGCCATCGCCTCGAGCTGCTTGAGCTCGGCGTCGATGAAGGCGTGGGACTGCTGATCCTTGCGGCCATAGGCGCCGGTGCCGCCATAGCGCTCCAGCAGATCGTCCAGCCTGGTGATCACCTCCGCCTCGGAGGCGTGGCGCAGCAGCGTTAGGCTCACCGAGTTGAAGGCGCCTTCGAGATCGAAAATGGCGGCGAGCGCCTCCTGCGACATCCACAGGACGCCGAAGCGGGAATTGTCGGGGATCAGGTCGCCGGGGCCGAGGGCGTAGATGTATTCGGGCGAGAGCACGATGCCGACGATGGACAGGGTGCGCTTCTTGCCGTTGAGGATCGCCTGGAAGGTGGCACCGGGGGCGTAGCCGTGGGCCGAGGCGAAGGCCTCGTTGACGGCCACCTCGTCGGGACGGCCGGGCTGGGGCAGGCGGCCCGAGCGCAAATAGAGGCGGTTGAGGCGGGGGTCGCGGTAATCGGGAAGCGAGATAGCGATGCCGGTCGCCGGCTGGACCATGCCTTCGATGTCGAGCAGGGCGAATTCGACGATCCGCGTCTCGGCGGCGGCGACGCCCGGAATCGTCAAAATGCGCTGCTCGACGGCAGCGGGCGCGCGCTTGAGCGAGGCGAACACGTCGGCGAAGCGGTAGCGCTCGTAATATGCCGCGCGCGTCTCCTCGAGCGAGCGGTAGGCGCCGACGGCGAGAATCAGCGTCGCGACGCCCGCCGCCATCACCAGGGCGATGGCGAGCGCCTGGCCCCACAGGCGCCGGAAATCGCGCAGCAGCTTCCTGTCGAGGGCGGCAACCATGGGCTTACCAGCTCACCTTGGCGGGCGCCACGCGGCGGCGGTTGACGTGGGTCTTGACGATCCGGCCGTCGCCGAACTGGAAGACGCGCTGGGCGATCGCCTTGATGGCGGCGTTGTGGGTGATGAGCGCGGTGGTGGTGCCGAGCTCCTCGTTGACCTGGGTCAGCGCCTCGAGCACGCGCACGCCGGTCTTGCTGTCGAGCGCGCCGGTCGGCTCGTCGCACAGCAGCACCTCCGGGCGCTTGGCGATGGCGCGGGCGATCGCCACGCGCTGCTGCTCGCCGCCGGAAAGCTGGGAAGGGAAGTGGTCGACCCGGTCGCCGAGGCCGACGATCTCGAGCGCCTCCTGGGGCGACATCGGCTCGCGCGAAATCTCGGTCACCAGGGCGACGTTCTCGCGCGCCGACAGGCTCGGGATCAGATTATAGAACTGGAACACGAAGCCGACGTGGTCGCGGCGGTAGAGGTTGAGGGCGCGTTCGTCCATATCGGTCAGCACCTGATCGCGGAACCGCACGACGCCGCTGGTCGCGGTATCGAGGCCGCCCAGGATGTTAAGCAGCGTCGACTTGCCGCTGCCCGAGGGCCCGAGCAAAACCGCGACCTCGCCTTCGAGCAGCCGCATGTTGACGCCGCGCAGCGCGTGGATCTCGACATCGCCGGTGCGGTAGACCTTAGTGAGGCCCTTAACGTCGAACACTGTCGTTGCCATGCCAATCCGCGTCCTCGCCCGTCCGCTCCGGCGACCGGCCATGGGGCACCATATGAGGGCGTCGAATGCGCGGGGCAAGGAAAGGGCGGGGTCGCGCCGCCACCTGCCGATTCCGCGTCCGGCCGTCACCTTCGAATCGCCATAAACAACGGGGATGGTGCGCCGATGGCGGCGTGGCCGAGTCGCGGCGCGCGAAACGGGCCTACGGGCGATGCCTTAATCACAGGAAAAACGGGTGCTTGGCGGGTAACGGCATTGAAAGACTTTGCTTTGCCAAGGCGAAGCACCTATATGGCTGGTCCGTCCCGGAGGAGTGCGATTCCCACCCGGGACGGTGTCGAGAGTACGATCGAAGGGGCTGTCTCCGCGTTATCGACAGACGGAGATGCTGGGTTCGGTGAACCAATTCCACGACAGCCGCGGACGACTTAGGGCCGAACCGATGGGGGCGGGTCGATGAAGCCCAAAGACGCTACCGCCGCACGGCGCGGCGTGCCGCCAACCGACATCTCCAATCCGAAATACTTCCACAAGGTGGTCGACTGCCAGTGGGCCTGCCCGACGCACACGCCGGTGCCCGAATACATCCGGCTGATCGCCCAGGGGCGCTATGGCGACGCCTTCATGCTCAATTGGGAGTCTAACGTGTTCCCGGGCATTTTGGGGCGGACCTGCGACCGGCCGTGCGAACCGGCCTGCCGGCGGGGGCGGCTGGACGAGAAACCGGTGGCGATCTGCCGCCTGAAACGGGTTGCGGCCGACTACAAGGGCGACATCGAGGGGCGCCTGCCCAAGGCGCCGAAACGCAAGAACGGCAAGCGCGTCGCGCTGATCGGGGCGGGCCCCGCCTCGCTCACGGTGGCGCGCGACCTGATGCCGCTCGGCTACCGCTGCGTGCTGATCGAGAAGGACGCGCGCGCCGGCGGGCTGATGCGCAGCAACATTCCCCCCTTCCGCCTGCCGGAGACGGTGCTGGACGAGGAGGTCGGCCGGATCATCGACATGGGACTCGAGACCCAGTTCGGCCGCGAGGTGACGAGCCTCAAGGAGGTGCTGGACGAGGGGTTCGACGCGGTATTCATCGGCACCGGCGCGCCGCGCGGCAAGGACTTGGCCGTCCCGGGGCGCGAGGAAGGCGCGGCCAACATCCATATCGGCATCGACTGGCTCACCTCGGTCGCCTTCGGCCATATCGACAAGATCGGCAAGCGGGTGGTGGTGATCGGCGGCGGCAACACGGCGATGGATTGTTGCCGGACGGCGCTGCGGCTAGGCGGCAAGGACGTGCGCGTCACGGTGCGCAGTCCGCGCAAGGACACGAAGGCGTCGGATTGGGAAATCGAGGACGCCGAGGCCGAGGGCGTGCCGATCCTGGACAACCACGCGCCAAAGGAATTCATCGTCGAGAACGGCAAGCTCACCGGCGTCAGGTTCGCCAAGATGAAGGCGGAGTACGACAACGCGGCAAAACGCAGCCTAACGCCGACCGGCGAGGAGGTCGTGATCGCCTGCGACGACGTGCTGATGGCGATCGGCCAGGAGAACGCCTTCCCGTGGATCGAGCGCGACATCGGCATCAGCTTCAACGAATGGGACATGCCGGTGGTCGACGGCGAGACCATGCGGTCCACCAGAGAGAACGTCTTTTTCGGCGGTGACGCGGCCTGGGGGCCGGAAAACATCATCTGGGCGGTGGCCCACGGCCATCAGGCGGCGGTCTCGATCAATCTCCATTGCAAGGGCAAGCCGCTCGATCGGCGTCCGCTTCAGGGCTCCAGCCTGATGAGCCAGAAGATGGGCATCCACGAGTGGTCCTACGACAACGAGTTCTCCGCCGACCGGCGGGTTCCGGTGCCCCACGCCGAGCAATCCAAGGCGCTCAAGAACCTCAAGGTGGAGGTGGAGCTGGGCTATGACGACCGGCTCGCCTTCCAGGAGGCTGAACGCTGCCTCAATTGCGACGTGCAGACGGTGTTCACGCGCGACCTCTGCATCGAGTGCGACGCCTGCATGGATGTCTGCCCCGTCGACTGCATCAATTTCACCTTCAACGGCGACGAGCAGGACCTGCGCGAGCGGCTGCGGGTGCCGGCCCACAATGCGGAGCAGGACCTCTACGTCTCGGCCGCCCTCAAGACGGGGCGGGTGATGGCCAAGGACGAGGATCTCTGCCTGCATTGCGGGCTCTGCGCCGAGCGCTGCCCGACCGGGGCTTGGGACATGCAAAAGTTCACCTATGTAGAGGCTCAAGCGTCGCCGAGCTGCAGCGCCTACAGCGCCACCTATTTGCGATGAAACGCGTCAACGACTTCGTCATCAAATTCGCGACCGTCAACGGCTCGGGCTCGGCCAGCGCCAACACGCTGTTCGCCAAGGCGCTGTTCCGCATGGGCCTTTACGTCAGCCCGAAGAACATCTTCCCCTCCAACATCCAGGGACTGCCCACCTGGTACGAGGTGCGGGTGAGCGATGCCGGGCACACGGCGCGGCGCGAGGGCGCCGACATCGTGGTGGCGATGAACCCGCAAACCTATGCGGACGACGCGACCGAGCTGCTGCCGGGCGGCTATCTGATCTACGATTCCAGCCTGATCCGCACCTTCGAGCGCGACGACATCGAGGTGCTCCCCATCCCGATCGCGCAGATGTGCGCCCGGGCCTACAAGGACCTGCGCCAGCGCCAGCTGTTCAAGAACATTGCCTATGTGGGCGCGGTCGCGGCGCTGCTCGACATGGACTACGACATCGTCCAGCAGCTCGTCGAGGAGCGTTTCAGGCGCAAGCCAAAGCTGATCGAGCCCAATCTCAAGGCGCTGGAAATCGGCCGGCAATACGTGCTCGAGACCTTCCAATGCCCGTTGCCCATCAAGGTGCGCCCCGCCGAGGCAACGCGGGGCAAGATCATCATGACGGGCAACGAGGCGGCGGCGCTCGGCTGCATTTGGGCGGGTGCGACGGTCGCCTCCTGGTATCCGATCACGCCCTCCACCTCGCTGGCGGAGGCGTTCGAGAAGTATTGCGGCCGCCTGCGGCTCGAAAAGGGCGGCAAGCGGCGCGCCGCGGTGATCCAGGCCGAGGACGAATTGGCGGCGATCGGTATCGCCGTGGGGGCGGGATGGAACGGCGCCCGCGCCTTCACCGCCACGTCCGGCCCCGGCGTTTCCTTGATGAGCGAATTCCTGGGGCTCGCCTATTTCGCCGAGGTGCCGGTGGTGCTGTTCGACGTCCAGCGCGGCGGTCCCTCGACCGGCATGCCGACGCGCACCCAGCAATCGGACGTTATCTGCTGCGCCTACGCCTCGCATGGCGACACCCGCCAGGTGCTGCTGCTGCCGGGCGACCCGCATGAGTGCTTCGACTTCGCCGCCCGCGCCTTCGATCTGGCCGAGCGGCTGCAGACGCCGGTGATCGTCATGAGCGACCTCGACATCGGCATGAACGACTGGGTGATCGACCCGCTCGTATGGGACGACGCGCGCGGCCACGACCGCGGCAAGGTGCTGGACGCCGAGGCGCTGGAGAAGATCGAGCAGTTCGGCCGCTATCTCGACGTCGACGGCGATGCCATCCCCTACCGCACGGTTCCCGGCACCCATCCCACCAAGGGCGCCTATTTTTCGCGCGGCTCCTCCCACGACGGCGTCGCCCGCTACACCGAGGACGGCAAGGTGAACGCGGCCAATCTCGACCGGCTGGCGCGCAAGTTCGAGACGGCGGCGACCATGATGCCGCGCCCCGTCATCAAGCGGGCGAGCCGCTCCTCGAAGCTGGGGCTGATCAATTTCGGCTCGACCGAGCCCGCCGTGCGCGAGGCGGTCGGCCAGCTCAGGCGCGACGGCTACAAGGTCAACACCATGCGGCTGCGCGCCTTCCCCTTCACCAAGGAGGTCAAGGCGTTCGCGGCCGAGCACGAGCGCATCTTCGTGGTCGAGATGAACCGGGACGCGCAAATGCGCACCCTGCTCATCGCCGAGGCGGGCATTCCGGCCGAGAAGCTGATCCCGGTGCTGAGCTATGACGGCATGCCGATGACGGCGAAAGCGATCGTGGCAGGCGTCGCGGGTGGAATCGAGAGCGACAAGGCGGTGGCGCATGCGTTGCGGCTGTCGGCGGCGGCGATGTAGGGCGGGAAGCGAGGACGACATGACCTATATGAAGAAGCCGGCGATACGCCATCCGGGGCTCAAGCAGAACCATCTGGGTCTAACGCGGCGCGACTATGAGGGCGTGCTCTCGACGCTGTGCGCTGGGTGCGGGCACGATTCCGTCTCGGCGGCGATCATCGAGGCCTGTTTCGAGCTCGATCTGCCGGCCCACCGCATCGCCAAGCTTTCGGGCATCGGCTGCTCGTCGAAGACACCGAACTATTTCCTCGATCGCGCGCACGGCTTCAACGGCGTGCACGGGCGGATGCCCTCGGTGGCGACCGGCGCCAACCTAGCCAACCGCGACCTGATCTATTTGGGCGTCTCGGGCGACGGCGACACCGCCTCGATCGGCATGGGGCAGTTCAGCCACGCCATCCGCCGCCGGCTCAACATGATCTACATCGTCGAGAACAACGGCACCTACGGGCTCACCAAGGGCCAGTTCTCGGCCACCAACGACCGCGAATCCAAGAACAAGAAGGGCGAGGACAATATGTTCGATTCGATCGACCTCGCCATGCTGGGAATCCAGCTTGGGGCGGGCTTCGTGGCGCGCTCGTTCTCAGGCGACAAGGACCAGCTGGTGCCGCTGATGAAGGCGGCGATCCGCTACAACGGCTTCGCGCTGCTCGACATCATCTCGCCCTGCGTCACCTTCAACAACCACGCCGCCTCGACCAAGAGCTACGACTATATCCGCGACCATTCCGAGGCGGTCGACAAGCTCGACTTCGTGCCCGAGCGCAAGGAGATCACGGCCGATTACGAGGAAGGCCAGACGATCTACGTGAAGATGCATGACGGTTCGACCATGCAGCTGCACAAGCTCTCGTCCGATTACGACCCCCGCGACGCCGACGCGGCGCTGGCGGTCCTGCGCAAGCGCTACACCTCCGGCCAGGTGGTCACCGGCCTGCTCTATATCGACGAGCGCAAGCAGGATCTGCACGAGCTGATGAACATCACCAAGACGCCGCTCAACGCAATCCCCGCCAGCGAACTCTGCCCCGGCAGCGCCAAGCTCGAAGAGATCAACAAGACCTTCGCCTAAGCCATGGGCGCCGCCGCTCCTCACGCCAACTCGTCGAGGGTGGCGCGCAGGATCGAGATGATCTCGCCGATCTCGTCCTCCTCGATCACGAAGGGCGGCGCGACGATGGCGGTGTCGCCGGTGAACTTGACGTGGAGCCCGTTGGCGAACAGCCGCTTCTGCAACTCGGCGCCGCGCGCGCCGGGGGTGTCGCCGGGCGCGACGTCGAAGCCCGCGATCATGCCGATGCCGCGGATGTCGGTGACGAGGCCGCAGTCGCGCAGCGAATAGACGGCGTCGAGGAAGGGGCCGGAAAGCCGCGCGGCGCGCTCGAACAGCTTCTCTTTCTCGTAGATGCCGAGGGCGGCGAGCGCCGCCGCGCAGGCGACCGGATGGGCCGAATAGGTATAGCCGTGGAAGAATTCCACCGCCCCCTCCGGCGCCGCCTCGACGATCGTATCGTAGATTTCCTCGCGCACGGCGACCGCGCCCATGGGGATCGCGCCGTTGGTGAGCGCCTTGGCCAAGGTGACCATGTCGGGCTCGACGCCGAAGGCCTGGGCGGAGAAGGCAGCGCCGAGGCGGCCGAAGCCGCAGATGACGTCGTCGAAGACGAGCAGGATGCCGTGCCGCGTGCAGATCTCCCGGATGCGCTCCAGATAGCCCTTGGGCGGCGGCAGGCAGCCGGTGGAGCCCGCCACCGGTTCGATGAAGCAGGCGGCGATGGCGTCGGCGCCATGCTCGTCGACCAGGCGCTCGAGGTCGTCGGCGAGTTCGGCGCCCATCTCCGGCTGGCCGCGGCTGAAGCGGTTCTCCTCGCGCCAGGTGTGGCGCAGGAACAGCACGCCGGGAATGACGCCGCTGAAGGCCTTGCGGTTGTTGGGAAGCCCGCTCAGGGAAAGGCCGCCGATGTTGACGCCGTGATAGGCGCGCTCGCGCGAGACGAAGCGGGTGCGGGCGTGATCGCCCCTGGCGTGGTGGTAGGCCATGGCGATCTTCATCGCCGTATCCACCGCCTCCGACCCCGAATTGGCGAAGAACAGGCGGTTGATGCCTTGCGGCATCAGCCGGGCGAGGGCGCGGGCGAGACCGAAGGAGCCTGGATGGCCGAGCTGAAAGGAGGTCGAATAGTCGAGCGCCAGGAGCTGATCGTGGACGGCGCGGGCGATCTCCTCGCGGCCGTGGCCGGCGGCGGTGGTAAAGAGCGCCGAGGAGCCGTCGAGAATCCGCTCGCCGCGGTGGTCGGTGAACCAGACGCCGCGGCCCTCGGTGACGATGCGCGGCGCGGCCTTGAAGTCGCGGTTCGCCGTGAACGGCATCCAATGGTGTTCGAGGGCGTTGGCGGCATACGGCATGGGGGACGGCCTCTTCGCTGAGCTGATCGGGACCCGGTTCGACGCGCGTCGCGGAGGAGATATCCAGGGAAATCGCGGCGGACGCAAGGCAGCGGTCGGGGCCGGGCGGGCAAATCGAACGGGTAAATCGAAATCTGGGCGGCGGCCGGCCGGCCGCCGCCCCGCGTGGACTCCGGCGCTTACCAGCGGCGAAAGCCGCTCAGCCCCTTGGATTTGTCCCCGTCGTCGTCCTCGTCGTCCTCGTCGCCCTCGTCGCCGGACTCCTCGCTCTCGTCCAAGGCTTCTTCCCCACCGGACGTTTCAGCCGTCGCCTCCTTGATCAGCTTGGCCGTCAGGTCGCGGATCTCCTCGAGCTGCTTGGAGAACGTCTCCATCTGCTTGCGCGCGTGGGCGTTCTGCAATTCCAGGGCCTCGGACATATCCTTGGCCTCGGCGAGCTTCAGGGCGAGGTTGAAATTGGCATCGGCGTTGGAGCGCGTGATCTCGGCGATCTTTTCGTTGAGGGACTTCATGCCGCCGGCGGCGGCCTTGGACGAGACCTCGATCGTCTCCCAGGCCTTCTCGCTGGAGGTGACGAAGGTGTCGAAGGCCTGCTTGGCCTGCTCGATGCTGGATTTCATCAGGTCGCGAAGGGATTCTGGCAAATCGGATTTGCCGAATGCGTCCGTGGGCATGGAACTCTCCTTGTTACTGAGGTTACTGAACTCTGATCGCTCACTCGTCGTCTCTCGGCCTCCCGTCCGGCCCCGCGCCGCTCCTCCGCGCGGTCGCGTCAGCGCCATGGCCGTTCCGCCTTGGAGGCTCGGCTAGGAAGCCCGAGGTCGTCCGGATCCCCGGCCGCGGCATACCAAATGCCGGTATTGTAGAGCAGATGCCGCGACAAGCCGATGGCGACCGCGCAACGCCCGCTCGCCACGATCGAGGATTTGATCACGGGGAAAGCGGGGCAAATATGAAACGGCGCCGCCCCACCGGCGCGGGAACTCAACTTATCCACAGATCATTCATGAAATGCGATGCCGTCGCCGGTGTTGACTTTGCAGGCGGCGCCGTGCCCGGATGGCGGGTCGTCGGCCGAGCGGAGCGGGATGATCGTGACCTTTGATGGGACCTGGTCCGAATGGGCGGCGGTGGCGGTCGCCGCGCTCTTCGCGCTCTACTGCTTCAGCTATCGCGACGCGCTCGGCCGGCACCCCTGGCTCTATCTGCTGCTGGGCGCGGTGGCCCTGCTTTCCGGCCTGCGCCGGCTGCTGGACGACATTCTCAACATCTGGTGAGGGCTCAACATCTGG
>CAYVYD010000010.1:15931-23001 GCA_964454415.1 uncultured Hyphomicrobiaceae bacterium
GTGATGCGTCCGTGCGGCATGGTCGACATCTCCAGCCGGTAGGCCAGGAACCACATCATCGCGACGCCCAGGACCCACCACGCGATCTGCCAGACCCAGACCGAGGGCATGCCGAACACCCACCAGGTCTCCGGCGAGTTGGGGTCGCCGAACAGCGTGTTGCCGATCACCGCACCCGGACCGATCGCGAAGAAGAACCACATCAGCACGGCGATCCAGGCGATGGGGATGAGGGCGCGCTTGCGTTGGGGCACCGAGGCGCTGGCGCGCAGAAACCGGTGAAAACGCTGCCGGTGCTCGGTCTCCTCCCGGCGCTGGGTGAAAGCGGAGACGGCGATGGCGACGGCGAAGTTCAAGGCGATGCCCCAAAAGGCCGAATGCAGCGTCAGCGGCCAGCGGCCCCAGCCGGTGACGCCGAGCGCCTGGCCGGTGGACTCGGTGGCGATGACGGCAAGGATGCCGACGAGAAGGCCCCAGGTGATGCCGGCACGGGTGAACCAGGACACGTAGCAGACGGCGATCAGCGCCGGGAACATCTGGAAACCGAAGGCGACGGCGAGACCGCCCAGCAGCACCAGCGCGTCGTCGGCGCTGGAGGCGACGGCGAGGGCCGCGATCGCCACGAGGGAGACGCCGATGCGGCCGGCCAGCTTCTGGACGGCATGGGAGGCGTTCGGCATGACGAAGTGCTTCAACAGGTCGCGGGTCAGCATGCCGCCGGCGGTGGACATGTAGGCTGCGCCGGTTGATTGCATGGCGGCGAGCGCGCAGACCGCGAGCAGGCCGACGACCCAGGGGGCGCGGGTGCTCATCAGCTCGATCAGCATCGGCACCAGCATCTCCTGCTTGCCCTTGGTGGCCATCAGATCCCGCCCCTCGAGGGCGGGCCCCAGCACGTTGTTGGTGAGCTCGGGAAACCGTTCGGCGAAGGCCGCGTCCGCCCCCAGGAAATGACCGCCGAGGCCCTGGATGGTGGTGAAGAAGAACAGGATGGCGCCGATCCCGAAGGCCGACGCCCAGACCTGCTGGGGCGCGAAGGGGCGAGGGTCGCGGTTGGCGAAGGCCCACATGGTGAAGGCGGGCGCCGCCTGAATGCCCATCAGGGCGAACATGTAGGTCATGATCATCGTGCCGGTCCACGCGCCGCCTTCCGCCGAGGGTCCGTCGCCGACCATTTGGATCGCACCCGGGACCGCGACGTAGTGGCTGTAGCCAGCCGGCGTGCGCTTGGCGTCGATGGAGGAGAGCGCGGCGATGCCGTCGGTGAAGCGTCCCCAGCCGCCGACGGCGTGGAGCGCGATCAGGCCGACGACGACGATGCCGAGCGCCAGCAGCAGGCATTGCAGCGTATCCACATAGGCGACCGCGCGCAGACCGCCGGAGGCGACGTAGATCAGGACCACGGCGGAGAGCAGCCACATGCCGGCGTCGACCCCGAGCCAGCCGTCGGTCAAGACGTTGAAGAGGAACCCCGAGGCGCGCAATTGCAGTCCCAGATAGGGCACCGAAAAGCACAGGGCGACGACGACGGTGAGCAGGCGGATCGCGTCTCCCCGGAAATATTCCGAGAGCATCTCGCCGGGGGTGACGAAGCCGTAATGCTTGCCGAGGATCCATTGGCGCTTGAGGAACAGGACGCCGGTCAAGGGAATGGTGATGGCGTAGAAGGAGGCGAAGGCGTAGGGGAAGCCGTCGCGGTACTCCAGGCCCGGATGGCCGATGAAGGTCCAGCCCGAGAACGAGGTGGCGGTGGCGGCCAGCACGAACACCCATAGCGAGATGCCGCGCCCGGCGATGAAGTAATCGCTCGCCGTCTTCGCGCTCTGCGCGCCCTTTATCCCCCAATAGATGCAGTAGGCCCAATAAAGGGCCACGAAGATGAACAGCCAAACGACCTTCGGTTCCATATACGCCCTCTGGACTTCGAGAAATTGCGTTCGACGGCTCAGCCGCCGCAGCGGCAATGCCGGGCGTGGGCGTCGCGGATGGCGGCCATGCTGCCCTGGATGGTGCCGCGCAGATCGTTGTATTGGCCGGCCACGAGGGTGAGATATTCGGCAGCTTCGATGGCGCCGAGCGCCCGCTTGAGCGCCGCGACGTCGTCCTTTTCAAGCGCGCCTTCCTTGGGCTGCATCATCCATTTGGAGAAGCGCTCGAGCGCCTCGTAAGGCGCGGCCGCCTGCTTCACCCCATCGAGCAGGTCGCCGTCTCCGGTGAGCTCGGCGGCGGAAATGGTCAGCGTCCGCAGGTCGGGCTTGGCGGGCGCGGCCTCGGCGCCGGTGGGCAGGGCCGCGGTCGTGCCGCCGGCCGGATCATCGCCCGCCCCCGATTTGACGGCGCCGCGCGCGGCGGCGAGCTTTTGGGCGGCGATCGCGCGCGCCTCCTCGGCCTTCTTCGAGAAGTCGTCGGCGCGTTGCCAGAAGTCCTTCATGCGGCCGTCGAAGAAGTCGACGAACCTCGCCACGCCGGTACAGATCGCCGGGTTGGGCGGCTGATTGAGATAGCCCCGCAGATCGGTTGTCACCTTTTGGCTGACCCAGCCATAATTCTGTCTGGTCGACATTTGCGGGTCGATGCCGCGGGTTCGGACGAAGACGACCGCCTGACCGTTGATCCTGCGTTCGGCCTTGGTCCCGGAGGAGGGCGGAAACAGCCAGCGGCCGGGGCGCAAGCGGTCGCGGGCGTGGGCGCGCTTGAGGGCGTCGTCCATGGCATCGGCGTTCTTCTCGCGCAGCTTGACGATGGCGCCGTAGAAGTCGCCGGCGCAATTGGAGACCGGCCAGCGCAGTACCGTGCTGTCGCTCGGTCCCTCGGCCGCGGCCGTCTGGATCACCGGCACCTTGATCTCCTTCTTGCTGGTGACGTCGCGCCGCCCCCAGCGCGCGCAGCGCCGGCGAGATCCTTGCCAGAACTGGGTATAGCCGTAGGCGCGGCAATAGGTCTTGGAGACGGTGCTGGTGACGACCTTGGTCTCGTATTGGGGTTTGGCGGGTTTGCGCAGGGTGACCGTGAGCCGGCTTTCGCCCGGCTGACCCGCCGCGGCGACCGCGCCCACCTTCATTTCGACGGTGACGGTCTTTTCCTTGTCCTTGGCCAGACCGCCGATCCGCACCAGGTGGCGCGCGCCCTCCTCTGCGGTGGCGATGCCGTCACCGGTTACGCCGGCGATCTCGCCGTCCTGGGCTTCGAGCACGAGATCGGCTTGCGCGGCATCACCGTCGCTGGTGTTGGTCAGGGCGATTTCGGTGAAGACGGAGCTGCCCGCGCCGAACAGGGCGCCGGGCCTCGCGGCGCTCAACACGGCGCGGATGCCGCCGGCGGCGAGTTCGCTCTTGGAGGAGGCCGCGGGCGCTGCCCCGGCCTCCGGCGCTTTGGTGACCTGGGCCGCCTCGCCGCCCGTTTCGGCCGCGGCTGGGGCGCCGCAAGCGGCCGCGAACGCGGCGAGGCACAGCAGGCTCCACGCCGCCGCCCGCAGACGGACCGCCCCCAGGCGGATGCCCCGCGACCTCAGCTGTCGTGGAGATGCCGGATGCGCGTAGGGTCCCATATCGCCTCCTCCAGAGCTTGGCTCCGCCCGCCTCGCCGGCGCGGGGACGCGCCGCCGCGAAACCGTTCCTGTTTGTCATGAAACCCCGATCCGGCACAAGGGCCGCAATCGCACAGCGGCGCGTCGGGCAGGGCGCGCGCGTGGGCGATGCCGGTCAGGGCGAGACCGTCGATTTGGGCGCCTCTTTGCCGTCCTCGGCGCTGCTCGTGCGCACGCTGTCCTCGCCGCTGCTGCTGTGGGCACTCAACCAGGAAGCGAACTTGGCTTCCACCGCGTCCCCATGCTCGAGCCACCAGGCGGCGTCGACCTGGAGGGCGTGTTTCAGATTGGCCGGACTGGTCGGCAGGAATGGCGACATGTCGACGTCGATCTCGGGATGGTCACCGACCATCTTCAGCGCCGATTTGCGAACCGGACCATAGGGGAACCGCTTGGCCTGTTCGGCAAGCCGCTCCGGTTTGGTGGCGAAGGCGATGAATTGCAGCGCGGCGTCCTTGTTCTTCGAGGATTTTGGAATTGCCCAGGAGTCCATGGTGTAGATATGACCGTCCCACAAAAAGGCGAGCGCGCGGTTGTCGGCCACCAGCGCCACGAAGGCGCGGCCGTTGAAGGTGGTCGCCATGGCGACCTTGCCGTCGGCCAGCAGCTTCAAGGGCTCCTCGCTGCTGGTCCACCAGACGACGTCGTCCTTGATGCGTTGCAGGACGGCGAAAGCCCGCTTGAGGCCGGCTTCGGTGGCGAGCTCGGAATAAACGTTTGCGGGCGCGACGCCATCGGCCAGCAGGGCGAGCTCGAGGGTGTATTGGGCGCCGCGCTTGAGCGCGCGTTTGCCGGGAAACCGCTTTAGATCGAAGAAATCCGCCGCCGTTTTCGGCGGTTTGGAACCGAAGGCCCGCTTGTCGTAGACGATCACCGACGACCACGCCATGCTGGCGACGCCGCACTCATGGAGCGCGCCGGCGAGAAAGTCCTTCTCGGCCGGCGTGCCGTCCCTCGCCGGCGCCAGGGCGTCCTTCGAGATCGGAGCCAGCAGGCCGTCGCGGCAGCCGCTCTCCAGCGCGCCGGCGCTTACGTCGACCACGTCCCAATTCCCGAAGCGGTACTCCCGGCCGTTGCCGAACAACGCCGTCGTGCCGCCGTGGTAGACGGAGTTGATCGCTATGCCCGTCTGCTCCTGGAACGGCCGGTAATAGGCGATTTGCTGCGATTGGGCATAGGCGCCGCCCCAGGAGGCGACGGTGAGCGTTTTCTCCGCCGCGGCCGCCGCTGCGGCCGCGCCGAGGAGAACGACCGCGCCCAAGATAGGCATCCACCGCGCTGGCGCAATCATGCCATTCGCCTCCCGCAGCGCTGCCGGACCAAGCGTCCGCGCGCTTCGCACAAGTCCCATCGGGCGTGCCTTCCCACGGAGCACATGGAAGCTAGAACGCCCGCGCCCGCGGTCCGCCCGCGGCGCGTTGCCCGATTGGCGTCTCATCCTCGGCACGCTTTTGCTCCAGGCGGAACGTCGGATCCGACCATGGCCCCAGAATGTGGAGCGAGTGCGTCAGCTCGGCAACGGTAGTCTCGGGACCGTTGGAGGGAGCCGCCTCGCTGCCGGGCAGAACGAGGCGCCAATCGAGATGGCGCGAGGGTATGTCGATGGTGCCGCGGCCGGTGATCCTGTCGGCACCCGTGCGGATCGCGAAATTCTCGCTGTGCGCGCTGCCATTGTCGAAGGCGAAGCCCGCCGCCAGGCGTTCGAAACTGGTGGCGTTGCCCCGGGCGGCCGTCCAGCCGCGCACCTCGCCCTTGCGGGCTTCGGCCATGACCTTGGCGAGGTCGAGATCGAGAATGCCGGCCCCCATGGAGACGGCCAGCGTGCCGGAGACCGCGCCAAGCCAATCTTCGAGCGTTCGCCCGCTGCCGGTCACGTCGAGATCGACGTCGACCCTGCCCTTGATCGGGCTGCGCAGGGAAAAGGCCTCGATGCAGGGCTGGGCGGAGATTCTGGTGAGCGTTCCGGTCAAACGCAGGTGCGGCGGGGCCTGGCTGGCATCGAGCTCCAGCCGGCCGGCGCCACGCCCGCCGAACAGATCCAGGATCGAGATGTCGGCGGAGAGCCCCGCCGACTTGACCGCCAGGGTGAGCGCCGTCTGTCCGGCGTCGACCGGCATCGCCTTGAACTCGGTTGCCGAGACGCGCAGGTCGACGTCGAAATGCCGCAGCAGCGGGAAGCCGAGGTCAAGGCTCTTGCCGCCGGTGGCGGCGTCCGTATCCGGCGCTTGGGGTGGGCGCAGATAGTTGTCGAGGTTCAGGGTCTGCAGCGCGAGCGTTCCGTCGATTTCCGGGCGGTCCTTGTCGAACATGACGGCGAGCGCGCCGATGGCGCGATTGCCGTCGAGCGCGAAGGTCCCGTCGTCGAAGGAAATCCGCTTGCCGACCCAGTTGAAACCGCCAGAGGCGGCGAATCTGCCAAGACCCGCGCCGTCGGGAATATCGACCCCCATCCAGCGCGAAAACCGCCGCATATGGGGCATCGTCAGGTCGAGGCCGCCGGAGAGGCGGACGTTATTGGCAAGCGTCATCTCGCCTGAGATCGTCGCATTGATCGGGGCGGCGCTCACGGTGATGCGCATCGGAATGTTGGCGCTGTCGGCGATCAATTTGGGCGGCTGGGAGGCCAAACGGATCGCCACGGTCTCGCCGCGCCAAACGAACGAACTCTCGAGCGAGAGCGACCCGGTCTGCGACACGGTCATGTTGGCCTGGATGTCCTTGACCGTCTCGAGGCCGCCGCCGGCGCGTTCGACCGCGAGCTCGCCCTCCTCGATGGTCAGCCGCGAGAACGGCGCTTCCCTCAGCACCCGAATCAGCCTGCGCTTGTCCGCACTGACGGCGGCGGGGGAAGCCTGGCCGGGCTCGCCGCCGCGGGCGGTGAATTTGGGTTCGTAAAGGGTCAGCCGGCTCACTCGGGGCTCGCCCCACAGCAGCGACCACACACCGAACTCGGCCCGCATCGATTTCGCCGCGACGTGCTGCAGCACCCCCATGTGCGGCAGCGAGCCGATGCTGACATTGTCGACCTCGATGCGGGTCCTGGGGAAGATCGAGACGCGCGTGGGACCGTCGATCACCAGTTCGCCGCCGGTCCAGGCGGCGAAGTTCGATCTCAGATGCGCCCGCAACTGGTCCTTGTCGGTCAGCGCCGAGCGTGCGGCGATGGCGGCAAGACCCAGCGCGAGAAGCGCCAGAATACCCAGCACCACACCTTTCATGCGCGTCGGCCGTGTCATTATGCTCCCCGTCCCCAATGCCATCCGTTTCTACCTCATCGGGCCCTAAGGATTGGGGTCGTTCGTGATGATTTGTCGCTCAGCGCGTCTGGACGTATAGGTTATCTTTTAGTCGCTTTGACGCCGGATGGCGAGACCGTCAGGGCAAGTAATGGAGTGAGGGAGTCTAGCATGGAAAAGCCGCTTTGGACGCCGGATGGCGATGCGGTCCGCGGCTGCAATCTCGCGAAATTCATCGAATTCGCGCG
>CAYVYD010000011.1:0-21692 GCA_964454415.1 uncultured Hyphomicrobiaceae bacterium
AACGACGTCTTGTTCATGGTCTTCACATCTCCCTTCGTCAGGTCTCGATGCCGTCGCGGGCAATCTCGGCCGCCGTCGCCGGCCGGGCCATGGTGTCGCCGGGCGGGGCGTACCAACCCGGATCGCGGTAATCCTTCAAGCCCTCGCGAACCTTGAGCACGGTGAACATGCCGCCCATGTCGATATAGCCGTGGGGACCGGCCGCGCCTGCCATCGCGATGCTGTTCTCCGGCACGTCCATGTGCTGGGCGTGCTTGCCCATCTCGCCCATGTCGCCGGTGCCCATGGTCATATAGGCGGGCAGCAGGCGCCGCATTTGGTTGTCGATGGGCTTGGGGTTCACGCCGACCATGTTGGGGAAATCGTGCCCCATCTGGTTCATGGTGTGGTGGGTCATGTGGCAATGCACCGCCCAATCGCCTGGATTGTCGGCGACGAACTCCACCGTTCGCGTCTGGCCGACTGGAACGAGCACGGTCGCCTCGGGCCACTGCCCGGCTTCGGGAATCTCGCCGCCGTCGGTCTCGGTGACGCGCATGGCGTGACCGTGCATATGGATCGGGTGGTGGTCCATTGGCGAGAGATTGCCGATGCGCAGTTTCACCGACTGCCCCAGACCCGCGACCAGCGGCGCCGTCGCCGGGAACACCTTGCCGTTCATGGTAAGCGTGTTGTAGCCGGCGAAGACCTTGGGCTCGGGCCGGTAGGTGCCGGGCTTGATGTCCATCTCGTGCAGCAGCAGCGCGAAGTCCCGGTCGGGCCGGGGTTTGCGGGGTTTGCGCGGGTGAATGACGACGATGCCCACCAGCCCGCTGCCCTCCTGGGTCATGCTGTCGTGGTGGGAGTGATACATGAAAGTGCCGTGTTGAACCGCCTTGAACTCGTATTTGAACGTCTCGCCGGGTCCGATCGCGCGCTGCACGAGACCGGTGACGCCGTCCATGTTGCAGGGCAGGATGATGGCGTGCCAGTGGATCGTGGTCGCCACCGACAGCTTGTTGGTGACATAGACCCGGATCAGATCGCCCTCGACCGCCTCTATCACCGGCCCCGGCGTGCGGCCGTTATAGCCCATGCAGCGGGCCTTGAGCCCGGGGGCGAATTCGTGAAACACATCCTGCGCGACGAGGTGAAAGACCTTGGCGCCCTCGACGATGCGGAAGGGCAGCGCCGCGCCGTTGGGCACGCTAACGGGGGTATAGTCGTCACCCGGCCGGCCGGGAGCGTAGTCATCGTCGGGATCGACCGTGCGCGCGTACCACTCGTTCGCCTTGGGATGGCGGTAGGGTGCGCTCGAGGGCGCGGGCGGCGCGCCGGCGGGCGGTGCGCCGGGATGCTGGTGGCCTGGTGCGGTTTCGGCAAATCCGGCGCGTCCGCCGACCGCCGCGCCGGCGATCGCGGCCGACGAGGCGGCCAGCATCTGTCTGCGGGTCAATTTCATGGCTCTCTCCTCAGTTGTCCTCGGCCTCGCCGCCGCCGGCCAACCGGGGACCTCCGCGGCCGGTTTCATTCGGTAACGTGCCTATCATCAGCTGGTAAAACCTGACGCGGGCGACCCAGTATTGGGCCAGCGCGTCGATCTCCCGTTGCGACGTCCGCATGTGGTCGCGCTTGGCGCGAATGAGCTCGAAAACGCCGATTTGCATGGCGTTGTATTGGCGCTGGGCCGCCCGCATCAGGCGCGCCGCCTGGGGGAGGGCGGTCGAGCGGTTGTAGAGTGCCGTCTTGCGGGCGGCGAGAAGCCCGTCCCTGGCGGCGCGGGCGGCGGCGCGCACCCTGACGACGAGGGCCTCATGCTGGTCGCGGGCGCGCTTGATTTCCATTCGGGCTCTCGCCTTGCGCGCCTGCCCCCAGTCGAACACCGGCAGCGTCGCCTCGAAGACGGGCCCGGCTTCCTCCTCGCCGGTGTCCTGCTCCCACTCGCCTCCGGCGGTCCCGCCGGGCGCGGCCGCCTGGGCTTTGGTGAGGTTGTACTTCTGGGCGAGCGTGAAGAGTTTTTGCCTGGCGCCGGCCAGCTCGAGGCTCGCCGCCAGGGCGGCCTCTTCGGCGCCTTTCACCCTCAATTCGCGGGCGGGTACGCCGGGTAGCCGGGGCGGCGCGCGCCAGTGGGCTTGCGGGGTCGCCAGTCCCATCAGGACGTCGAGTTTCTCGCGGGCCCCGATCACGCGCGTCTCAGTGCGGGCAAGCTCCAGTTTCGCGGCGACCAGCTCGCCGTTCTGCCTCTCGTAGTCAAGCGCCGTTATGTTGCCGGCCTGGCGCAGGCCCGCCGCCGCCGTCTCGGCGGCGCGCTCTGTCTCCACGACGCCCTGCAAATACGCCCGCATGTGTTCGGCCGCCTGATAGTCGATAAAGGCGGTCTGCACCTCGGCGACGACGCCCAACACGCGGGCAGCAACCTCGATCTTGGCCTCCTCCAATTGCGATTTCGCCACCCGCCGCTTGAGCGGAATGCGCAGCAATTCGATCACTTGCAAGGCGCCGCCGAACACCAGATTCGTGGCGCCGTCATCGGCGAACGTCACCTTGCCCGCGGCGATCGGATTGGGCGGCAGGGTGGCTTGGACCAGCTCGGCCTGGCCGATTCCGAGCCTGGTATATTCGGCGTGCAGGGTCTTGTTGTTGAGGAGCGCGACCTGCACTGCCCGGGACGGCGTCAACGGCTGCGCCAGCATCGCCGTGGTCGCGGACCTCACCTCCGGGCCCGGATTGCCGTAGATACCCCACTGGATTTGCCGGCCTGTGCGCTCCTCGACCGAATTAGCGACGTCGCCGAAGGGCTCCTCCGGCGAGAGCGAGGCACAGCCGGCAAGCAGCGGCAGCAGCGCGTAAATCAACCAAGGACTGAGCTTTGCGGCCATGGCTCGTTTCCCTTCGGGCATTCGAAAAAGGACGCGCGCGGCGGCCACGCCGCGCCGTGCGCAGCAAGCGTGAGGTCGAAGGGAGGACCTAGAGGCGGTAGCGCGACGTCAGCGCGTAGACGCGCTCGGGCGGCGTTCGGGCATGGTCGCCCGGTTTCCAGCGGTTTGCAGCGCGTCTGGGCTCCACCGGCACGGCGAGACAGGCAATGAGGGATTGCGGCGGCGCGAGGGGAACCTTCTTGGCCGTGCGTGGGTCATCGGGCCTTGCTTGCGGCTCGTTGACGTTCCAGTCGAGGCAATGGACGGCGCAGACCGTTCGCCCCGGTTCGGAGGCAGGCTTGCAGTGATCGAGCCGCAGACCGATTTTCTGGGGAATCGGCAGCGCCATTGCGTCGGGCGGGACGAAGGATCGGGGAGCGGGAGCCGCGTGCAACGCGAACGGCGATGCCGCCAGCGCCAGCGCAACGACGCAGGCGACGAGATGCCGAAGCATAAAGGGAAGGGTCAGCGCTGTCATGTCATCATCCACTCACCCGCTCTCCATCGCATTACAAAGTGGTGAAAAGTGGTCAATTGACCGCCTCTTCCTCCCACTCGAGGTCCGCCGCGGCGAGATCGTCGAGGATCGGGCAATCGGGCCGCTCGTCGCCGCGGCAGGCGTCGATCAGCGCTGCGAGGGTGTCGCGCAGGCTCTTCAGCTCCTCGAGCTTTAAGTCGACCTCCTCGAGGCGGGCCTGCGCCAGGCTCTTGACGTCGGCGCTCGCCCGGTTGCGGTCCTCGTAGAGCGAGAGAAGCTGCCGGCAATCCGGCACCGAGAAGCCGAGCCCGCGGGCGCGCTGCAGGAATTTGAGCTTGTGAACGTCGCTTTCGCGGTAGACGCGGTAGCCGTTGGCCGCGCGGCCGGGACGCACCAGGCCGATCTCCTCGTAATAGCGGATCGTCTTGGGCGGCAGTCCCGATTTTTCGGCGGCCTCGGCGATGTTCATGGGGTTTCTCCCGATCCAGGGCCCGGCATCACGCCGACAGGCGTATGCGGCGCAGCCGCAGCGCGTTGCCCACCACCGAGAGCGACGACATGCTCATCGCCGCCGCCGCGATCATCGGCGACAGCAGCAAGCCGATGAAGGGGTAGAGGATCCCGGCCGCGACCGGAACGCCGAGCGCGTTGTAGGCGAAAGCGAAGAACAGGTTCTGCCGGATATTGGCCATGGTCGCCTGCGACAGCTTGCGGGCACGCACGATGCCGAGCAGATCGCCCTTGACGAGCGTGATGCCGGCGCTTTCGATCGCCACGTCGGCGCCCGTTCCCATGGCGATCCCCACATTGGCTTGGGCGAGGGCGGGCGCGTCGTTGACGCCGTCGCCGGCCATGGCGACCATGGCGCCACGGGACTGATACTCCTTGACGATGCGGGCCTTTTCGTCGGGCAGCACCTCGGCGCGCACCTCGTCGATGTCGAGCCGCGACGCGACGCTCTGGGCGGTGCGCGCGTTGTCGCCCGTCACCATCACCACCTTGAGCCCTTCCCGGTGCAGCGCCTGGAGGGCTTCGGGCGTGGTCTCCTTGACCGGGTCGGCGACGCCGATCAGGCCGGCTACCTTGCCGCCGACGGCCACGAACATGGCGGTCTTACCATCCGCCCTGAGGGCATCGGCGGCCTCGGCGCAGGGGTCCGTGTCGATCCCCAGGTCCTCGAGCATCCGGGCGTTGCCGAGGGCGATCTCCTCGCCCTTGACGCGCCCCTTGACGCCCTTGCCGGTGACGGAATCGAAGTCCTCGGGCGACGACAGGGCGAGGCCGCGCTCCTCGGCGCCGGACACGATCGCCCGGGCAAGCGGGTGCTCGCTGCCGCGCTCTAGGCTTGCCGCGAGCGTCAGCAACCGCGCCTCGTCGAAGCCGCCGAAGGCTGTCACGTCGGTGAGCTTCGGCCGCCCGACGGTGAGCGTCCCGGTCTTGTCGAGGATCAGGGTGTCGACCTTGGCGAAACGCTCGAGCGCCTCGGCGTTCTTGATCAGGACGCCGGCCTGCGCGCCCCGCCCCGTCGCCACCATGATCGACATCGGCGTCGCCAGCCCCAGCGCGCAGGGACAGGCGATGATCAGCACCGAGACGGCGGCGATGAACGCGTAGGCCATGGCCGGCGGTGGCCCCCAGACCGACCAGGCGACAAAGGCGATGACTGCGGTGGCAACGACGGCCGGCACGAAATAGGAGGCGACCACGTCGGCCAGGTTCTGGATCGGCGCCCGGCTGCGCTGCGCTTCGGCGACCATGGCGATGATCTGCGCGAGCATGGTCTCGGCGCCCACCCGTTCGGCCACCATGACGAAGGAGCCCTGCTGGTTGAGCGTGCCCCCCGTCACCGCGTCTCCTGCCGTCTTCTCGACCGGCATCGGCTCGCCGGTCAGCATCGATTCATCGACGAAGGAGCCGCCTTCGGCCACGGTGCCGTCCACGGGGATCGCGCCGCCCGGCCGCACGCGCAGCCGGTCGCCCTCCGCCACCTCGTCGAGCGGGATTTCCTCCTCGCTCCCGTCGGCGGAGACGCGCAGTGCCTTCTTGGGCGCCAGATCGAGCAGGGCGCGGATCGCGCCGCCCGTCCGCTCGCGTGCCCGCAGCTCCAGAACCTGGCCGAGCAGCACCAGGACGACGATGACGGCGGCGGCCTCGAAATAAATGGCTACCGTTCCCTCCGCCGAGCGGAAGGCCTGCGGAAAGATGCCCGGCGCGAGCGTCGCGGTGACGCTGTAGAGATAGGCGGCGCCGACGCCGACGCCGATCAGCGTCCACATATTGGGGCTTCGGTTGACCAGCGACGCCCAGCAGCGCTCGAAGAACGGCAGGGCGCACCACAGCACCACCGGCGTCGCCAGGACGAGCTCGATCCACTGAGCGTTGCGCTCGCCAAGCCACTCGCGGATGGGCAAACCTGCCATCGGCGCCATCACCAGCAGCAATATAGGTATGGTGAGCGCCGTGCCGACCCAGAACCGCCGGGTGAAATCGACCAGCTCGGGATTGGGCCCCGCATCGGCCTGCGGCACGCCCATGGGCTCGAGCGCCATGCCGCAAATCGGGCACGTGCCAGGTTCCGGCTCGACGATTTCGGGATGCATCGGGCAGGTGTAGAGGGAGCCGGGCGGGCCTTCCTCGGCCCCGGCGCCCGGACCGCCCTCTAGGTAGCGCGCGGGATCGGCCTCGAATTTGGTCTTGCAGCCGGCGCAGCAGAAGTAATAGGTCTCGCCGTCATGGATGGCGCTGTGCTGTGCGCCCTCGCGCGCGACGCTCATCCCGCAAACGGGATCCACCGCCTGGTCGCGATCGGCGTCGGTGTAGACGGAGTCCGGCGCGTGCCGGCCGGGAGTCGGCGCCAGATCGGAAGGGGCTAGATGATCCGCCACGGCGTCCTCCACCTTGAAAGAATGTCGGGTGATGCCAATCTAGGGGTTCCAGTTGCTGGAATGTCAAATGGATAGTTCCCGCGAGCAGCCCGCGCGGGCGGATCCTCCCGTGGCGGAAGTGAGGATACGACCAATTGGTCGCTGCGCCGCCCGGCCCGGGGGCTATAATCTAGCATGCGGGTCTACGGACCCGGGCTTCGATAAAAAAATAATCTAGGAAAGCAGGAAAGAGTGTTCGATGACGTCTTCTCCCTTTAGCCGCCGCGACGCGTTGAAGGCGGGCGGCGCGGCCGCCCTTTTGGCCATGGGCGTGCCGCTTTATCCGCAACGGGCCGATGCCAAGGCCCCCATGGCGGGCAAGCAGGCGCCGGGCTTTTTCCGCTTCATGCTGGGCAAATACGAAATCACAATGGTGAGCGACGGCAACATCGTGCTCCCCACCTCCTTCGAGGCCAAGAACGTCAAGGAGGCCGAGCTCAAGGCGTTTCTACAGTCCTATTACCTCGATCCCAACATCCACACCTCGCACGTCAATGTCTGCCTCATCAACACCGGCGACGAGCTGGTGATGGTGGACACCGGCGCGGGGCAGTATTTCCTGGAGACCTCCGGCAAGCTCGTCGACAATCTGGCGCTCGCCGGCATCAAGCCGGATCAGATCGACAAGATCATCCTGACCCACGGCCACCCCGACCACGTGTGGGGCGTGATCGACGACTTCGAGGAGGCGCCCCGCTTCCCCAACGCCCGCTACGCGATGATGGCCAAGGAGATCGATTTCTGGACCTCCGTGGACGCGGTCAACAAGCTACCGGAAATGTTCCGCAGCTTCGCCACCGGCGCGATGCGCAACCTCAAGCCGGTCAAGGACCTCACCACCCGCACCAAGGACGAGATGGAGATCGCGCCCGGCATCCACGTGATCGACACCGCCGGCCACACGCTGGCGCACCAGTCGGTGATCGTCGAGAGCGCCGGCGAGAAGATGCTGATCACCGGCGACGCGATCCATCACTGGCCGATCACCTTCGAGCACCCCGACTGGCAGCCCCTCGTCGACATGGAGCCCGAAAAGGCGATCGTGACGCGCAAGCGGCTGATGGAGATGGCGGTGACTGAAAAGCTGACCGTGGCGGGCTATCACATGCCGTTCCCCGGCATCGGCCGCGTCGCCCGCAAGGGCAAGGTCTACCAATGGGTGCCGGCTTCCTGGGAATGGAGCCTTTAGAAACCGGCGCCGCCGGGGCGCGAGGCAGGCTCGCCGCGCGCGGCCACGGCCTCGCAAAATAGCGTACGATTTCTCGGCCGACGACCTAGCGAGCGCCGAATCCCATGTGTTATAGGAGGCTGCTGTTCGGAACCGGGCGCGCCGGCGCGTCCACCCGCGGGCGTGGTGGAATTGGTAGACACGCCAGATTTAGGATCTGGTGGCCTTGGCCGTGGGGGTTCAAATCCCTCCGCCCGCACCACGCGCCGCCCGTGCACGACTTGAAGTCGATCCGCTCTCGGGAAATTGAGGAAGGGCGGGCAAACAGACAACGCAGGCTGGGGTCATCAGGGGTGTCATGGAAGTAACCGAAACGGCGAGTGACGGACTGAAGCGCGAACTCAAGGTGGTGATCGGCGCCAAGGAGCTCGACCGGCGTCTCTCCAAGCGGCTCGACGAGCTCAAGGACGAAGTGCGGCTGAAGGGCTTTCGCCCCGGTAAGGTGCCGGTCAACCATCTGCGCAAGGTCTATGGCCGTTCGGTCATGGCCGAGGTGTTGCAGCAGGCGGTCGCCGAGACCAGCCAGAAGGCGATCAGCGACCGTGCCGAGCGCCCCGCCTTTCAGCCAGACATCGCACTGCCCGACGACGAGGGCGAAATCGAGAACGTCATGTCGGGCAAGGCCGATCTCGCCTACACCATGTCGTTCGAGGTGCTGCCCGAGTTCGAGGTGGCCGATTTTGCCAAGCTCAAGCTGGAAAAGCTGGCGGCCGAGGTCCAGGACTCGGAGATCGACAAGGGCGTCGAGCAACTGCTCGAGGGGAGCGTGAGCTACCAGCCCAAGGAGGGCTCCGCCAAGCTGGGCGATCAGCTCACCTTGGACTTCGTCGGCAAGATCGACGGCGAGGCATTCGAGGGCGGCGCGGCCGAGGACGCGACCGTCGTGCTCGGTCAGGGACGCTTCATACCGGGGTTCGAGGAGGGGCTCGCCGCCGCCGAGGCGGGAGAGACCCGCACCGTCGAGACGACCTTCCCGGACGACTACCCGGCCGAGCATCTGGCCGGCAAGAAGGCCGCGTTCGACGTGACCATCAAGCAGGTGGCCGCCCCGGTAAAGCCCGAAGCCAATGACGAGTTCGCCAAGACGATCGGATTCGAGTCGCTCGCCGATCTGCGCGCCGCGGTCGAGAAGAAGCTGGCCAGCGATCTGGCGGCGGCCTCGCGAGCCAAGCTGAAGCGCGACCTGCTCGACAAGCTCGACGAAGACCATGCCTTCGTCCTGCCGGCCACGCTCGTCGACAGTGAGTTCGAGACCATCTGGCGCCAGGTCACCGCCGACATGGAGCGCTCGGGCAGCACCTTCGAGAAGGAGGGGACGAGCGAGGAGAAGGCGCGCAAGCGCTATCAGGAGATCGCCGCGCGGCGCGTCCGCTTGGCGCTGGTGCTCTCGAAGATCGGCGAGAAGAACGACATCAAGGTCACCGACGAGGAGGTCAACAACGCGCTGATGGAGCGCGTGAGACAGTTCCCCGGACGCGAGCGCGCGGTCTTCGAATTCTACAAGAAGAACCCGCAGGCGGTGGCCGAGTTGCGGGCGCCCATTTTCGAGGACAAGGTGGTCGACTATATTCTGGAGCTGGTGAAGGTTAGCGAGAAGAAGGTCTCGGGCGAAGAGCTCTTCAAGGTGTCCCAAGAGGACGAAATGTCCCAGGAGGAGGACGAGGCCTGATCCGCGCCGCCGCCACCGGCAGCTCGACCTTCGGGATGTCGAAATTCGTTCGGCCGCTTGCCTTGGGACCCCGCAGGACGGCGATCGCGTGCTCGGCGTGGAGGCGCGAATCGGCTAACACCTGCCGGCAACCAATTGCATCCGCGCCCCAATTCAGCCCGCCCGCGCATCCGCGCGAAAGAGGCGACGAGGACAGCCATGAAAGATCCGGTAGAGACCTATATGAACACCCTCGTTCCCATGGTCGTCGAGCAGACCAATCGGGGCGAGCGCGCCTATGACATCTATTCGCGGCTGTTGAAGGAAAACATCATCTTCGTCACCGGCCCGATCGAGGATTACGTCGCCTCGCTCACCATCGCCCAATTGCTGTTTCTCGAATCGGAAAATCCGAAAAAAGAGATCTCGATGTACATCAACTCGCCGGGCGGCGTGGTGACCTCGGGGCTGGCGATCTACGACACCATGCAGTTCATCCGTCCCGCGGTGGCCACCCTCTGCATCGGCCAGGCCGCCTCCATGGGATCGCTGCTGCTGGCGGCGGGCAGGAAGGGCATGCGCTACGCGCTCCCCAACGCGCGGATCCTGGTGCACCAGCCCTCCGGCGGTTTCCAGGGACAGGCGAGCGACATCGAGCGCCACGCCGAGGACATCATCAAGCTGAAGAACCGGCTCAACCAGATCTACGTCAGCCATACCGGCCAAAGCGTGAAGACGATCGAGGCGACCCTCGACCGGGACTTTTTCATGACGGCAACGGAAGCCAAGGACTTCGGCATCATCGACGAAGTGATCTCCGAACGCAAAGTGCCCAAGGACGACGACGGCAAGAAGGCCGACAAATAACCATCGTCATCGCCGTGCCGGGCCACCGCGCGCACCGGCCGTGCGAGCGTTGAGGATGCGGGGTGTCCAATGGTCGAATTAATCAATTCTTGATCAATGCTGGCCTAGCGTGGTCAGATTGCTCTAGGTTAGTCAGGCTGCCGCATGAATCGGTCTTCCAATAGCAGCGCGTTCCTCAAAAGACGGGTGTTGAGAGTTCGATAGCGGCGGCACCCCAGCGGGCCGTCCGGCAGTGAGAAGGCAGCGGCGCGGCGGGTCGAACGGAATTTAGAGCCGGGATGACGGGATGAGCGAAGTGAGCGGAAGCGATTCGAAGAACACCCTCTACTGCTCTTTCTGCGGAAAAAGCCAACACGAGGTGCGCAAGCTGATCGCGGGCCCGACCGTATTCATCTGCGATGAATGCGTCGAGCTCTGCATGGACATCATCCGCGAGGAGAACAAGAGCTCGCTCGTCAAATCCCGCGACGGCGTGCCGACGCCGATGGAGATCTGCAAGGTCCTCGACGACTACGTGATCGGCCAAGAGCACGCCAAGCGGGTGCTCTCGGTCGCGGTGCACAACCACTACAAGCGGCTCAACCACGCCACCAAGAGCGGCGACGTGGAGCTGGCGAAATCCAACATTCTCCTGATCGGGCCGACGGGATGCGGCAAGACGCTCTTGGCGCAGACCCTGGCGCGGATTCTCGACGTGCCCTTCACCATGGCCGACGCCACCACGCTCACCGAGGCGGGCTATGTGGGCGAGGACGTCGAGAACATCATCCTCAAGCTGCTGCAGGCGGCCGATTACAACGTCGAGCGCGCCCAGCGCGGCATCGTCTATATCGACGAGGTCGATAAGATCAGCCGCAAGTCGGACAACCCCTCGATCACCCGCGACGTCTCCGGCGAAGGCGTGCAGCAGGCCTTGCTGAAGATCATGGAAGGCACGGTGGCCAGCGTTCCCCCGCAGGGCGGACGCAAGCATCCCCAGCAGGAGTTCCTGCAGGTCGACACCACCAACATCCTGTTCCTGTGCGGCGGCGCCTTTTCGGGCCTCGAGAAGATCATCGCCCAGCGCGGCCGCCACACCTCGATCGGCTTCGGCGCCGAGATGACCGATGAAGAAGACCGGCGCATGGGCGACATCCTCAAGGGGGTGGAGCCGGAGGATCTGCTCAAATTCGGCCTGATCCCCGAATTCATCGGCCGCGTGCCGGTGATAGCGACGCTCGAGGACCTCGACGAAGAGGCGCTGGTGAAGATCCTGACCGAACCGAAGAACGCGTTGGTCAAGCAGTATCAGCGGCTGTTCGAGATGGAGGACGTCAACCTGACCTTCGCCGATGACGCGCTCGCCGGCATCGCGCGCAGGGCGATCGACCGCAAGACCGGCGCCCGCGGCCTCCGCTCCATCATGGAGGGCATCCTGCTCGACACCATGTTCGACCTGCCGAGCCTGAAGGGGGTGGAAGAGGTGGTGATCTCCCAGGAGGTCGTGGAAGGAAGCGCGCGGCCGCTGCGGATCTATTCGGACCGTGCCGAAGAGATCGAATCGAGTGCGTGACGGGCACCTCGGGGAGGATCCGCCCTGGGATCCTCAAGTGCCTTGTGTCGAATGGCGAATCCCGTTCAACTCGTAACCTCGTGAGATTGTCTGTGAGCCGCGTGATGCGGCCCTTGAATTGGGGCCGTGACGTTGCCACCTAATGAACGGATTAACCAGTCCATTAGTGCCGCGCGCCCAAGGCGTTAGCCGTCGAAAGTAGGGGTGTGAAAGAGCACTAAGCTGACACAATCCTACGGCATTGGGGAGGTAACGGTTTCAGGGCAGCTGCGCCGAAGGCGCAGTTTCCGGAACTTGACCGGTTTTGCGGTCGCGACCAGGTGAAGACCAGATGAGCGAAGATCAGACAAAACCCGACACATCGACGGACAAGCGGGAAAGCTTTCCGGTTCTGCCGCTGCGGGACATCGTCGTTTTTCCCTACATGATCGTGCCGCTGTTCGTTGGACGCGAGAAGTCCATCAATGCGCTCGAGGAGGTGATGCGGACCGACAAGCAGATCCTGCTCGTCGCCCAGAAGAACGCCGGCGACGACGAGCCGTCGACCGACGCCATCTACTCCCTCGGAACCCTGGCGACCGTTCTCCAGCTGCTCAAGCTGCCCGACGGCACCGTGAAGGTGCTGGTCGAGGGCACCGTGCGCGCGAAGATCCTGGGCTACACCGCCAACGAGGCCTATTTCGAGGCCGAGATCGAGCGGATCGACGAGAGCATCGTCGAGGACGAGGAGATCGAGGCGCTGGCGCGCTCCGCCGTCAGCCAGTTCGAGAGCTACGTCAAGCTCAACAAGAAGATTTCACCCGAGGTGCTGGGCACCATCTCGCAGATCGACGACTACGCCAAGCTCGCCGACACCATCGCCTCCCATCTCGGCATCAAGATTTCCGACAAGCAGGAGATCCTGGAGATCACCTCGGTTGCACAACGGCTCGAGCGCGTCTTCGCGCTGATGGAGAGCGAGATCTCGGTGCTGCAGGTGGAGAAGAAGATCCGCTCCCGCGTCAAGCGGCAGATGGAGAAGACCCAGCGTGAGTACTATCTGAATGAGCAGATGAAGGCCATTCAGAAGGAGCTGGGCGACGCTGAGGACGGCCGCGACGACATCTCCGAGATCGAGGAGAAGATCGAGAGCACCAAGCTCTCCAAGGAGGCCAAGGAGAAGGCGGTCGGCGAGCTCAAGAAGCTGCGTCAGATGAGCCCGATGTCGGCCGAGGCCACCGTCGTGCGCAATTATCTCGATTGGCTGCTGTCGATCCCGTGGGGAACCAAGGGCAAGGTCAAGAAGGACCTGGACGACGCCCAGCAGATCCTCGACGAGGACCATTACGGCCTCGAGAAGGTCAAGGACCGGATCGTCGAATATCTCGCCGTCCAGTCGCGCACCAACAAGCTCAAAGGGCCGATCCTCTGCCTGGTCGGCCCCCCCGGCGTCGGCAAGACCTCGCTCGGCAAGTCGATCGCGCGCGCCACCGGCCGCGAGTTCGTGCGCATGTCGCTCGGCGGCGTGCGCGACGAGGCCGAGATCCGCGGCCATCGCCGGACCTATATCGGCTCGATGCCCGGCAAGGTCATCCAGTCGATGCGCAAGGCCAAGAAGACCAATCCGCTGTTCCTGCTCGACGAGATCGACAAGATGGGCGCCGATTTCCGCGGCGATCCCGCTTCCGCCCTGCTCGAGGTGCTCGATCCCGAACAGAACCACACCTTCAACGACCACTATCTCGAGGTCGACTACGATCTCTCCAACGTGCTGTTCGTGACCACGGCCAACACGCTCAACATTCCACCCGCCCTTATGGACCGGATGGAGATCATCCGCATCGCCGGCTACACCGAGGACGAGAAGATCGAGATCGCGCGCCGTCATCTGATCCCCGATCAGCTCAAGGCGCACGGCCTCGAGGACGACGAATGGAGCCTGGACGACGCCGCGCTCAAGGAGCTGATCCGGCGCTACACGCGCGAAGCCGGCGTGCGCAATCTCGAGCGCGAGATCGCCAAGCTGGCGCGCAAGTCGGTCAAGCAGCTGCTGACCTCCGACAAGAAGTCGGTCGCCATCACGCTCGACAACATCCAGGACTTTCTGGGCGTGCCGAAGTACCGCTACGGCATGACCGAGGTCAAGGATTTGGTCGGCGTGGTGACCGGCCTTGCCTGGACCGAGGTGGGCGGCGAGCTGCTCACCATCGAAGGCGTCATGATGCCAGGCAAGGGAAAGATGACCGTGACCGGCAATCTGCGCGACGTCATGAAGGAATCGATTCAGGCCGCCAACGCCTATGTGCGCTCGCGCTCGGTCGATTTCGGCATCGAGCCGCCGCTGTTCGAGCGCCGCGACATCCACGTCCACGTGCCCGAGGGCGCGACCCCCAAGGACGGTCCCTCGGCGGGTGTCGGCATGGCCACCGCGATCATTTCGGCCATGACCGGGATTCCGGTGCGCAAGGACGTCGCGATGACCGGCGAAATCACCCTGCGCGGCCGGGTGCTGCCGATCGGCGGGCTGAAGGAAAAGCTGCTGGCGGCGTTACGCGGCGGCGTCAAAAAAGTGCTGATTCCCGAGGAAAACGCCAAGGATTTGGTGGAAATCTCGGATGACGTGAAGAACCAGCTCGAGATCATCCCCGTCTCGCAAATGGACGAGGTGCTGAAGGTGGCGTTGGTCCGCATGCCCAAGCCCGTCAAATGGGATGAATCCGAGGACAGCGCCAAGACGCCGCCCGTTTCGGGCGAGGAGGAAGCCTCCACCGGCGTCATCGCGCACTAGAAAACCCGGCGCCGCGATTGGACCTCTTGCTGAGAGGCCTATCGGACGTTGCTGGTCTATTCTGTTAACCCAACCTTCTTTTTGCCGGTTTTCTGCGGTTTTTATCGATATACTCTGTCGCAAGCAACTGATTCGTCTTCGACACGCATTTCAATCAGTGATTGCGAGTGAAGTAAGCGACAACGAATAGCAGCTAGGGAAAGGACAAACCCGTGAACAAAACTGACCTGATAGCCCGCGTTGCGCGAGAAGCGAACCTGACCAAGGACGCTGCTGCCGAAGCGGTTGAAGCCACGTTTTCGAATATCGCCTCCGCGCTGCGGTCGGGCGATGAGGTTCGCATCGTCGGCTTCGGCAACTTCCAGGTGTCGCAACGCAAGGAATCCATGGGCCGCAACCCGCGGACCGGACAGCCGATCCGCATCCCGGCCTCGCGCGTTCCCAAGTTCCGCGCCGGCAAGGCGCTCAAGGATACGGTGAACGCCTAAGCCGTTCAGCTCTAAAATTCGGCAGAAAGCCAAAGCCCCGTTCGGTTCGCCGGGCGGGGCTTTCGTGTTGTGCGACCCCGCCGGTCCTTGCGCGCTAAGCCGCGACGATTTAGACCGGGATCCCATCCCGGTGGAGTGGGGCGGTTAGCTCAGCTGGAAGAGCGCCTGGTTTACACCCAGGAGGTCGGCAGTTCGAACCTGTCACCGCCCACCAGCGGCGGCCGTGAGTCACTGGTCCTTATTCGATGCATTCGCTATAGCAGCCATTGATTTGCGGATTGGACGACGGTCCCGGCGGCGGCGGCGGGAACAGGATGTCGATGTCGCGCTGGTCGAGCGCGTCGTTGAATTCGTTGAGCTGGTCCTGCGTGGCGGTGTTCGGATTGAGCAGCTGGCCCGTCTGGTCGAACTGAATGGGCGTGCCGAGCCCGTCGCCGGTGATGGTGAAGGGGCCGGAGATCTCGCCCGTCGCGCTGATCGTGATGTATGTGCCGGCCTCCAGCGTGATGGTCCCGCCGGGCGTCGAGACGGTGATCGAGCCCTCGACGCAGCCGATCATGACCTGACCGGTCGATGAATTCACCGCGCCGATGACGATGGTGCCGCGCACGCCGATGGTGGCCGAGGGCGTCTTGATCTTGTAGCTGTTCGACTGCGCGCTTCCGGAGACGAAGCGGAAGGCGCCTTCGGCGATGTTGACGACGATGTCGCCGGTGCGCGACCGCGGATCGTAGACGAACCGGTCGAGGACGACGCGGGCATTGGCGCCGATCGTCAGCGTCGTCTGGTCGCGGAACAGAAGCTGCGCCGACGAATTGGCGCCCGTCGTCACCACCTCGTTCTGGAACACCTGGGCGCCGGTGCCGATCACCCGCGTCTGGCCGCCGATCGTCCCGGCGACCTCGTTGCTGACGATGGAGGCCACGCCGATGCGCCCCTCGGCGAGCGCTTGGGCGCTCCAGGCCATCAGCAGCAGGAGGAGGGCGGCGCCCGTGATGCGGATTTTGACGCGGATCGCGGCCATCAGAACCTCTTCACCGTTCGCGCGCCGATGATGTGGTTATCGAACTCCTGGGTCGGATCGTTGGAGTCGTTGTGCTGAAACACGTAGTCGACGCGCAGATCGCCGTTCCGGCCGATGACGTTGGGAATCACCAAATGCGCCGCCGGCTCGATGAACCAATCCTCGCGCTGGTTGGTTCCGAAGGCGACCGTTTGGTCGTAATCCCGGTAGAAGACGCCGATGCCGCCGCCCAGATAGATCGCGTTATGAAAGGCGGGCACGAAATATTCGGCCCCGCTGCCGACCTCGTAGAAATTGCCGGGAAAGAGCGGCCGCGCGAACACCCGGCCGTCGCCCGTCCCGGTCGGGCCGTTGTAGCGGAAACGCGGCAGCAGATAGAACGCGTCGCCAGGCAGCAGCAGCTGATACTTCGAGAGCCGCGCGCTGAGCTGGTAGATCCAGCCGGAGGCGCCGTTGAAGGCTTCCGTGTCGCGATAGGTGACGAGCGCGTTCAGGGTCTGCGTCGCCCCGCCCATGATCCGCTCGAAGGTCGCCCGCGCGGTCGCGTCGGTATAGAGGTGCTCGTTGTCGAGAAAGGCGATTCCGGCGCCCGGAGCCAGGTGCAGCCGCGTGTTTTCGCCCAGATTGAACACAGGCCCCGTCCAGGCGGCCAATTGGGCGTCGTCCAGATCGGTCAAATCGACCTGAAGGTCCGTATGGGCGAAGCCGATCGTGCGCCACCGGTGGCCCGCCCAAGTGCGCTCGTCGAAAAGGCTGAATCCCGCGTCGAAACCGAAATCGCCCTGCCTTTGGGGGATGTCGGGAAGCTGGCGCGGATTGGTCTGGTAGTTGGCGCCCAGATCGACCGTGACCTGGGTGACGGCGGGCTGCAACAGGTTCTTGACGCGGAAATATTCGCGCCGCGCCCGGGCGTTGCCGGGATCGCTCGCCAGCACCCGCTCATAGGCGCCGAGCGCCTTGCGCAATTCGCCGTTCGCCTCGGCCAGCTCGGCGTATCGTATGTTGAGCGTGGGGTCGGTCGGATTGTAGAGCAGCTGCTCGAATACGGCATCATATTCGTTCGCCACCGCCGCGCCCGATAGCAGCGCCGCTGCAGCGAACAGCGCCAGTCCGCAAATCCTGCTCGCTACACGCTTCATGCCTTTGGGCGTTCTCTCATAGTTGATCCGCTCCGGCGTTTCGCCGGCGGCGTGTATGCCGGGGCGGATGGCGTCCCCCGCCTCATTCGCCTGGCGTGACCGTGCCGACTGCAAAACTTAACTCCCCCCGGGAGGCGGCCCGAGCGATGCTCCACCGCGCAGGCGCACGGGCGCAAGCAAAACCGGACCGCGGCGGCGCGAATGCCCGATCATTGTGGCCGGGCCACCACAGAGGGAGTAAATTTTCATCGAATTATGGTGCTGGTATGGTTCCCCGCCTTCCAGCGGACCGGCTGGGCCGGCGCGCTCCAGGTGCGCGGGCGGCCCGTTGGACGGGGCGGCGGCCGGCGGCGGCTTCGACTGTTGACGGGTTTGCTTGACTTGGGACGGCGTGTACCATACACGGCGCACGGGCTTGGATCTTGCCGTGCCTTTTGGGGGTGTAGCTCAGTTGGTTAGAGCGCTGGCCTGTCACGCCAGAGGCCGCGGGTTCGAGTCCCGTCACTCCCGCCATTTTCAGCCCGTTTCGCGGGGTTGCCGAGGCCCTTGCGGGAGGGCAGTGGTCGCCCTTTCGGACCTTGCCATGCCCCAGCGGGTGCGCTAAGGCTCCGGGAAAGGTTCATACAACGTTGTCGCGGCAGCGGGCCGGTATTTTCCGGCGGAGTCGGCGGGCAAGGAATGCGGGGGATGCCGATGAGAGACGCACGCATTCGCATGTCCTGGTGGGGGTAATGCGGGCGTTCCGATCGAGGAGGGGTTGGGAAATCCGGCCGAGGAACGCAACGCCATGAACGAACTGCTCCTGGATTACTTACCCGTCGCGATCTTCATCGCCGTGTCGCTGGTCATCGCCGGCGCGTTGATGTTGGCCCCGTTCCTGGTGGCGGTGAGCAATCCCGATCCAGAAAAGGTGTCCGCCTACGAGTGCGGGTTTGAGGCGTTCGACGACGCCCGCATGAAGTTCGACATCCGCTTCTATCTCGTTTCGCTGCTGTTCATCATCTTCGATCTCGAGGTGGCGTTCCTGTTTCCGTGGGCGGTGGCATTCAAGGAGGTCGGCCTGGCCGGCTTTTGGGCGATGATGGTCTTTCTCGCCGTGCTCACCATCGGCTTCGTCTATGAGTGGCGGAAGGGAGCGCTCGAATGGGATTGAGGTTCGAGAGCGGCCCGGTTTTCGATCACCGCCGCGACGGCGCCGCCGCGCCCACCGGCGCCCGCGACCCCTTTTTCGGCCAGATTTCAGACGACCTCGCAGACAAGGGCTTCATCGTCACCGCCACCGACGACCTCATCAACTGGGCCCGGACCGGCTCGCTGATGTGGATGACCTTCGGGCTCGCCTGTTGCGCGGTCGAGATGATGCAGGCGTCGATGCCGCGCTACGACCTCGAGAGGTTCGGCTTCGCGCCCCGCGGCAGCCCGCGGCAGTCGGACGTGATGATCGTCGCCGGCACGCTCACCAACAAGATGGCGCCGGCCCTGCGCAAGGTCTACGACCAGATGCCGGAACCGCGCTACGTGATCTCGATGGGAAGCTGCGCCAACGGCGGCGGCTACTACCATTACTCCTACTCGGTCGTGAGGGGATGCGACCGCATCGTGCCCGTCGACATCTACGTCCCCGGCTGCCCGCCGACCGCCGAGGCGCTGGTCTACGGCATTTTGCTTCTGCAAAAGAAAATCCGCCGCACCGGAACCATCGAGCGGTAGGACTTGGGCGAGCGGTCACGGAGTTCCCATGGACGAGGCGCTGAACGAACTCGCTGACTACCTGGCCGACAAGCTCGGACCGGCACTGCTCGCGCGCCACCTCGCCTATCACGAGCTGACGCTCACCGTTCAGCGCGACGCCGTCGTCAAGGTGCTGAAACTGCTGCGCGACGACGTCCAGTGCCAGTTCTCATGCCTGATCGACATCGCCGGCGTCGATTACCCCGAGCGCGAGAACCGTTTCGACGTCGTCTACCACCTTCTCTCGCCGCGCCAGAACATGCGCGTTCGCGTCAAGGTCGAGACCGACGAAGAGGCGCCGGTGCGGAGCGTCATCGACGTCTATCCTGCCGCCAACTGGTTCGAGCGCGAGGCCTTCGATCTTTACGGCATCCTGTTCTCGGACCACCCGGATCTGCGGCGGATACTCACCGATTACGGCTTTCAGGGGCACCCCATGCGGAAGGATTTTCCGCTCACGGGCTTCGTCGAGGTCCGCTATGACGATGAGCAGAAACGCGTTGTTTATCAGCCTGTTAAACTCAGTCAAGAATTCCGCTCCTTCGATTTCATGAGCCCGTGGGAAGGGGCTCACTACCTGCTCCCGGGCGACGAGAGGGAAAGCGGCGCCGACGAGGCGGAAGCGGAGTAGGCGCGGGTCATGACCGAGACCGAATTGCGTAATTTCACCATCAATTTCGGTCCCCAGCACCCGGCCGCCCACGGCGTGCTGCGCCTTGTGCTGGAGCTCGACGGCGAGGTGGTGGAGCGCGTCGACCCGCATATCGGGCTGCTGCACCGCGGCACCGAGAAGCTGATCGAATACAAGACCTATCTCCAGGCGATTCCCTATTTCGACCGCCTCGATTACGTGGCGCCGATGAACCAGGAGCACGCCTTCGCGCTCGCCGTCGAGAAGCTGCTCGGCCTCGACGTCCCCAAGCGCGGCCAGCTCATTCGCGTGCTCTACAGCGAAATCGGCCGGCTGCTCTCCCATCTCCTCAACATCACCACCCAGGCGCTCGACGTGGGCGCGCTCACGCCGCCTTTGTGGGGCTTCGAGGAGCGCGAGAAGCTGATGATCTTCTACGAGCGCGCCTCGGGCAGCCGCATGCATGCGGCCTATTTCCGTCCCGGCGGCGTGCATCAGGATCTGCCCCCCGCGCTGGTCGACGACATCTACGCCTTCTGCGAACCCTTCCTCGGCGTCCTCGACGACATCGAGGGGCTGCTGACCGACAACCGCATCTTCAAGCAACGCAACGTCGACATCGCCGTCGTCCAACTCGAGGACGCCTTTGCCTGGGGGTTTTCGGGCGTGATGGTGCGGGGTTCGGGTGCGGCATGGGATCTGCGCAAGTCGCAACCCTACGAATGCTACGACGAGCTCGAATTCGATATCCCCGTCGGCAAGAACGGCGATTGCTACGACCGCTATCTGATCCGCGTGGAGGAGATGCGCCAGTCCATAAGGCTGATGCAGCAGTGCTGCGAGCGGTTGCAAACGGAGCGGGGACCGGTTTCGGCCGACAACCACAAGATCGTGCCCCCCACGCGCCCCCAAATGAAGCGCTCGATGGAGGCGCTGATCCACCATTTCAAGCTCTACACCGAGGGCTACCACGTGCCCGAGGGCGAAGTATACGCGGCGGTCGAGGCGCCGAAGGGCGAGTTCGGCGTCTACCTCGTCTCCGACGGCTCCAACAAGCCATATCGCTGCAAGATCCGCGCGCCGGGCTACGCCCATCTTCAGGCCATGGACTTCCTCTGCCGCGGCCACATGCTGGCCGACGTCGCCGCGGTGCTGGGCTCCATCGACATCGTGTTCGGCGAGGTCGACCGATGAGCGTGCGCCGTCTCGCCGCCCTGCAGCCCGAGGACTTCGCCTTCTCCAGGGAGAACGCGCGCTGGGCGGCCGAACAGCTCAATAAATATCCGAAGGGAAAGCAGGCCTCCGCCGTGCTCCCGCTGCTGTGGCGCGCCCAGGAGCAGGCGGGAGGCTGGCTGCCCGAGCCCGCCATCCGTCACGTCGCCGAGCTGCTCGCCATGCCGCGCATCCGCGTGCTCGAGGTCGCGACCTTCTACACCATGTTCAACCTCGCGCCGGTGGGCCGCCATCTGGTCCAGCTATGCGGCACGACGCCCTGCTGGCTGCGCGGCGCCGAGGATCTGAAGCAGGTCTGCCGCCGCGTCATCGGCGCCCTCGGCCAGGTGAGCGAGGACGGGCTCTTTAGCTGGACCGAGGTCGAGTGCCTGGGCGCCTGCGTCAACGCGCCGATGGTCCAGATCAACGCCGATTACTACGAGGACTTGACGCCGGAGAGCTTCGAGAAACTGCTCGCGGACCTGGCCGCCGGCCGGCCCGTCACTCCGGGACCGCAGATCGACCGCCAGAATTCCTGTCCCGTGGGCGGACCGACCACCCTTCTGGAGGGCGGCGCGCCCCGGCCGCGCCCGGCGCGCCGCGCGGGGCCGACCGCCACGTCCAAGCCGAAGACGCTGGCCAAGGCGCGCAACGGCCGGCCGGACCGGCTGACGCGGATCAACGGCATCGGCCCCAAGATCGAACAGCAGCTCCACCAGCTCGGGGTCTTTCATTTCGATCAGATCGCCGCCTGGTCGCGGCACAACGTGGCCTGGATCGACCAGCATTTGCGGTTCCGCGGCCGCATCGACCGCGAGGACTGGATCGGCCAGGCGAAGGCGCTAGCCAATGGCGCGGGGAGACGCTCCTGATGCTCGCCGACAGGGACCGCATCTTCCGCAACCTCTATGGCTTCGAGGATTGGCGCCTCGAGGGCGCCAAGGCGCGCGGCGCCTGGGACGGCACCAAGAAGCTGATCGAGAAGGGGCCCGAGTGGATCGTCGACGAGGTCAAGGCCTCCGGCCTGCGCGGCCGCGGCGGCGCCGGTTTCCCGACCGGCCTCAAATGGTCGTTCATGCCCAAGCAGGTGGGCGAGCGGCCCCATT